>NZ_VPCG01000092.1:0-4360 GCF_013418355.1 Acinetobacter sp. YH12151
CATTTGAGTATTTCACTAATTTAATTCTCTTATCTACTCAATAAATAATAATACTATAACGATTTTATTGGAGGTTTTTTGATTCTATTTAACATAATGGCGGTTATACGAAGTACACTTATATATTAATATAGATATCAACCACTTAATAAAACCAGAAAAAGCCAAAAATGACCGAAAAGCCGATTTTGAAACAAGTCGGCTTTTTTATGAGCGGTTTTGATAGTTCTTGCCAATAAATTTGACTAAAAATTACGCTTCTCAACTTGAGTGATACAATTTTGTGATACATTATTGTATATACAAATTTGAATGTTTTTTATGGAACAGTATTTTGAATGGGATGAGGCTAAGAATCGAAAGAATCGGAAAAAGCACGATGTCTCTTTCGAAACTGCAAGCCTTGTTTTTGATGATCCACTGAGGATCTCAATACAGGATAGACATACCGATGGTGAAGAACGTTGGCAGACCATTGGGAAAGTAAAAGGCGTACTAATGCTGTTAGTAGCTCACACCATCTTTGATGAAGATGACTGTGAAATCATACGAATCATTAGTGCAAGACAAGTAACTAAAGCAGAGCGAGATAAATATGAGCATGGTTAGATACTCACGCAAAGAACTGAATGAAAAATTCAGCGACAAGCAAGATGCTGAAATTGAACGCTTGCTTGCTAAGGGAATAGTTTCTGACGATCATCTAGATCTATCAGATATGCCTGAAATTACCGACTGGAGTAATGCTGTACGCCACAATCAATTCTATCGTCCAGTGAAGCAACAAACATCTATTCGTTTAGATGCTGACGTACTTGCATGGTTTAAAGCTCAAGGCAAAGGTTATCAGACACGTATGAATGAAATCTTGCGGGATGCCATGCTAAAAGAATTAAAAAATCATCAATAAAAATGGGAGCTTAAGCTCCCATTTTTAGATTCGTATAACGTGTATTATGTTAATTTTAGCTGTTCTTAACTCTTCCTTTTTCTTTCCATAGCTTTGATAAAAAGCTAATTATCTTTATTATTTCTATAAATTGTGAACTTACTTATATGAATCGTATCTATCTTGATGAAGCTGGAAATACTGGACATGACTTATTAAATGTTGATCAGCCTGTTTTTGTATTAGCAGCTAATATATTCACTGATGAAGAAGCCTTAGAACTTCTAAAAATTTTAGACTTTAAGGGAGTTGAGGCTAAATTTTCTAATTTAAAAAGAACTAGAAAAGGTAGAACTAAGATTCTAAAATTTATAGAACAAGTAATATTAAAATCAGAAAAAGTAAAGACTGTAATGGTGCATAAAAAATATATGGGACTAGGTAAAATTTTCGATATCTTAGTAGAACCTATTTATTTTAGTATGGGGGTGAACTTCAATAAAAATATGAGAAATGTATGTACAGTCAATATGCATTGGTATGTTATAACAACATTTTATGGCGAAAAAAATCTTAATAAACTAATCAGCAAATTTATAGCCTTAATTCGTCTTAAAAATGAATCTAGTATAGATGAATTTTATAAAACCGTAGAGTTGATAAAAAAGAATCCTATAAATACTAACAATACATTGAACTTTAATGAGATTTTAGCTTCTAAACAATTAGTTAAAGAATCCATAGCAGTTATTGATAAAACTCATCTTGATCCAGTACAAACTGGTTTGTTTACTCAGGCAACACTTTGGGGAAAGGATCTATCTGATGGCTTTATGTTTATTCATGATGAGTCGAACACTTTAGAATCAAGCTTGAATAATTTTAACAAATACACTAATCCAGCAAGTATTCCAACAATCATTGGAACAGGGGATAGAGCATATGAACTACCATTAAAAGTAGAAAAAGTCTCTTTAGAAAAATCTCATTTTTTCCCTCAGATACAAGTCTCCGATATCATTGCGGGTGCTTTAGCACATACAGCAAATTGTAGAGCTTTTACAGATAATAGAGATGATCAACTCAGTATTGACTTACTTTCAATAGGTATCGAAAAACTAATGACACATTCAGTTTGGCCTGAAACAAAAGTAACTCCTCAAGATTTTGGAATTTTCGATTTGGAAAAAGAATCAATAAATCCTGTTGATCAAATAGCTAGTTTTTTATTAAGTAATAAAACATAGATTATATTTGAGAAGAAAAAGATAATAATTTAAGATTGGCCTTATCCAGTTAGGATTGCTATCTACCCACCTTAGCTGGATTTTATATTAAGGAAATTAGATAGTAATAGTCTGAGTGCTACGAACCTAACTCTTCATGAGACCCGTAGTAATTTTTCAAAGGAGTGATTTATGTCACAACTTAAGAAAAAGAGCTCAGCGGGTTTAGTTCTAGGCTTTCCAATGGTATTTAATGTACTTGTTGGGCATTTTGATCCTAGTTTAGCTTACTTGTTGACATGTTTTTTTATTGTCAGCTTGTGTGCTGTTCAAAACTAAGCTGGCAGCCACTCAAAAAGTGGCCTCCTTAGATTTTTTATCACAACTAAATATAAATTAAATCCCACATTTAACATAATAGAGCTTATACGAAACGCTCTTTAAAATAGTTTTATATTTCAAAAAGTTATGTTATAAAAAATTGGGACGCAAACCCTAAAAAGCTGACTTTTTTCCAAGTCGGCTTTTTATTAAGCAAATCTGTAACTTTTAGCCAATAAAATTGATCAAAAATGATACTTTCGCAAGAGGTCTAATCTGTCTAGAGCCTATTTAATTAGAATTGACTTGGATCGATATGAGATGTCTTTAAATTTCCATTAACCTGTTCAATCAATTCAATTGTATAACCTGTATATTGATACCCATCAAATCTAAAATTAAAATTTTGGTCTGCTTTTGCATATGCAGTTTCTGGGCCAAATAAATGCTCAGTACCATACCACTGTTGACCAGATGCATATTTAATATTGTAAGTTCCTAGTGGTAGATTAATTTCTAATACATCGCCTGACTGTATGAAATAACTAACCAAGTGTTTATGTGTATAAGCATTTTCAATTTTTACAAAATAATGGTTTCCAGTCGATGGAGTTTTAATTCTCAAAGGTGCAACACCTTCAAAATTACTATTATCATTATGCCCAGTCTTTGGAAGGGGCTTTGGTGTTAATTCTTTAACTGTTAAACCAGCGTTAACATTCCCTGTTTTTATAATCTGCGTTAAAACTATTTTTTGGTAATTAAACCACTCAAATAGACAGGCCTCATCCTTACAATTTTTCTCACGATAATTCCACTGTTTTCGAACACGATTATTAAGGGCTTTTTTATCTGTAACAGTCGTTTTTGCTTGTTTTAAAAGACTAGCTAATTCTAGATCAGCTATCGCTAAATCTTCATTATTACAAATTAAATTTTCAGTAAGAGACTTGGCTTCATTACAATCAAAACTTGCTGGATACGTTGTTTTTGAATTTTCTATATTGTCTTCGTTATCTGCTAGTAATACACTTTCTGAAGCGTCTGAAACCGTTGAATACTCATCGTCCTTACTTTTATTATTAGAAAATAGTAATAAATATAAAATAGATATAATAATAATTAGACTAATAGTTCCAACCAATAAAAATTCTATATTAGAGAAAAATTTTGCAAAAACAGAGTCATCACTACCTTTCTGTTCTTGTTGAGCTCTTTGTTCTTGTTGAGCTCTTTGTCCCTGTTGAGCTCTTTGTTCCTGTTGAGCTCTTTGTTCCTGTTGAGCTCTTTGTTCCTGTTGAGCTCTTTGTCCCTGTTGAGCTCTTTGTTCCTGTTGAGCTCTTTGTTCCTGTTGAGCTCTTTGTTCCTGTTGAGCTCTTTGTTCCTGTTGAGCTCTTTGTTCCTGTTGAGCTTCTTGCTCTTCAATCCAGATATCATGTTTTCGACGTTTCACAGGATCAGATAAAACTTCATAAGATTGATTAATCAGCGCCATAATTCTCCCAGCCTCTGGGTCATTTTGGTTTCGATCAGGATGATACTTCTGAGATAGTCCCCTATAAGCAGCTCGAATAACTTCAATCGGTGCAGTTTTTTGAATTTTTAGATTATCGTAATGTGTTCTAAATTTCGACAAGCCTTTTTCCCCGAGGATTAAAATATAAAATAGTAGAAATATTAAGGAATGCTATTTTATGCGTAAATATCTTTATTTTAATAGGTTTTTTTTACTCATAAATAGACCTCTTGTGTTAGTCAAAAATGATACTTTCGCAAGAGGTCTAGTGTATAGAATTTTGGTGGTGTTTCAAAAAGTATGCTGAAAAAAACAATATGGCTTTTGATAAAATAGAGGTATGAAAATAACGCTACAAATCAAATGTCCTACCTGTCTAAGTAACAATATAAAGAGAAATGGCATCAA
>NZ_VPCG01000093.1:0-4306 GCF_013418355.1 Acinetobacter sp. YH12151
CGACTCATGAGTGCTCGGTTATATGCGGGCCAATTGGTTGTGCGGTAGATTTTGTGTGTAGGCTTCTTCATTTGAAAATTATATCGCTGAAAAAGCCTTTACAGATAGGTTTGTGCAACAAAGCCCCCATAAACTACTAAATTAAAACCCGCTTAATGTACCTTACTAATTATCTTTTAAAAATGCAGCTCTTCTATCCGACACGGTTTTCCGTATAAATAGCCTTGATAGGTGTGACACCCCATACTCTGCAATAACGCGCGCTGGGCTTCTGTTTCAACACCCTCAGCTATGACTTGCAGTTCCATTGAGTTGGCTAATGTTATAACTGCCTGAGCGATGGCCCTATCATTACTGCTATTGATAATATCTCGAACAAACCCTTGGTCAATTTTCAACTGATTTATAGGCAATTGTTTTAAGTAGGATAAGGATGAATAGCCTGTACCAAAATCATCGATTGAAAAAGTCACGCCGTGCTGCTGCAACTCTTTCATCTTAGCTTTAACATCAGGAATGTTATTTGCGAGCAACGTTTCCGTAATTTCCAGCTTTAGCAACTGTGGATTTGCACCTGAGGTTTTCAATGGATTTAAAACAGTCTGAACAAAATTATCTTTGCTAAATTGAACTACGCTTATGTTAACCGCAATGCTTAGGTGTTGTTTTTCGGATTCTAAAGACCATTTTGCCAGAGTGGCGCAAGCTTCCTCTAGCACCCACTCACCAATCGGTACAATAAGACCTGTTTCCTCCGCTAATGGGATAAATTGCAGTGGCGACACCATGCCTTTTTCTGGGTGTATCCAGCGTAACAATACCTCAACACCAATACACTGCTTCAGGTGATTGACCTGTTTTTGATAGAAAAGTACAAATTGCTGGCTTTGTATTGCAGAGTATAAGTCGCTAATAATTGCTGCTCTTGAGCTTACTGCAACTTGCATTTGCGGGTCAAAAAACTGCACACCATTTCGGCCAGCATATTTAGCCTTGTACATAGCCATATCAGCTTGCTTTAACAAATCTTCTTTTGACAGATTTTCACTGTTAAAAAGTGTTACACCAATGCTTGCCGAACTATTGTAAGTTAGACCGTCAAGATTATATTCCCTTGTTAAATTACTCACGATTTTTTGTGCAAGTCTCTCAGCCTGGTTCGCTGCTAATGTTGGTTCATGACTTAAATCTGATGCCATAATAACAAACTCATCGCCGCCTAAACGCGCTACGGTATCACCTTGTCTCACTGAGTTGACAAGACGCTCAGCGACCTGACACAACAGCAAATCACCTTTATTATGACCAGCACTATCATTAAGGTTTTTAAAGTTATCTAAATCAAGAAAAAATAATGCTGAGAAGTTCCTTGTACGAACGCTATGATTTATAGCTCCCGTCAATCTGTCCAACAACAGACGTCGATTAGGTAGCAATGTTAATGGGTCATAAAATGCTAACTGGTGAATTTCATTTTCACGTTGTTTACGCTCAGTGATATCCCTGACAACACCGATAAAGTTAACTTCACCAGCCATTTGAACTTCAACTACACCAAGCTCGATTGGAAACATAGAACCATCTTTGCGCAAGGCCTCAAGCTCACGAATACGCCCAGTAATGTCACTGACACCACGTTCTATATAATTTGATAAGTAGCTATCGTGATGCTCTCGATGAGGTGACCCCATCAACATGCTAATATTTTTGCCAAGCGTTTCATCTTCCGTATAGCCGAAGATTTCCTGTGCGGCTTGGTTAAATGTCAGAATTTTACCACGACCATCAATAGTAATAATGCCATCAAGCAACCCTTCAACAACAGCTTCCATCTGCCTTGACTTATCACTAAGCGCTTTTTCTGCAATTATTTGGTCATTGATATCAAAGTGTGTACCCAATAACCATAGAGCTTTGCCATCATATGTCCTTGAAGAAATACGCCCTCTGGTGTTTATCCATTTCCATTCACCATTTTTGTGTTTCATACGAAGATTGGCTTCATATATGGGTATTAGGCCTGACATGTGCTTTTCAAGAATAGTTGCACAATAAGCCAGGTCATCAGGATGCGTTAGCCTTTCCCACGTGTATCTGTTTCCCGGTAATAACTCAGAAAGTGTGTAACCCAGTAATGCGGCCCATTCATCATTGATAATCAACTCGCCTGTTTGAATATTAAAATGCCATGTGCCTATATTGTTAGCGTCTATTACGGCCTTAAGTAAATTCTGACTGTTCCTTATGAGCTCTTCATCCTGTTTCTCTTTTGTAATATCTGTTTCAATTGCAATATAGCCGCTCAAACTACCACTTTCACTAAACAGCGGGTTACAAGCTATTCTCACCCAGTAGGAATTTTGCGCTTTTGAATAATTTACAACATCAACATTAAAGCCGTTCTGTTGAGCAAGCGCATCTCTCATTATTGCAACAGTGGCAGGATCAGTGTCGGGCCTTTGTAATAACTCCCCAGGCTTTTTACCCTGCATTTCTTCAATGCTATATCCTGTAAGAAAGGAGAAGGCTTCATTAATCCATATAATTCGACCTTTGACATCAGTTATTACCACACCATTGGTTGTCTGCCTTGCAACTTCAGAAAGGCGTCTTATTTCTGACTGCGCTTCAACTTGTGCAGAGGTATTACGAATGACCACTAATACTTCATTATCATCAATCTTTTTGTATCGGGCTTCGAACGATTGATTTGACTTTTCAAACGTGTAGTTATGATGAATCACATCGTTGTTACAAAAGGCTTGCTTGAGGCACTCTACGAGTTGATGACCTAGCTCATTGGGTAGTATCTCATGAACGGTACGCCCCAAAATCGCTTGTTGAGGTTTAAGTAAGTCAGGATGCTCTTTGCAAACCAAAAAACGAAAGTTTCGGTCAATAACAAATACCATATCAGGCAGTGTTGCCAGTATTGAGGTTGTTTTTGCCATGCCTTTTAAAAACTGCTCTTGAAGTCGAGCTTGATCTTCTTTGGCAATTTCATACTCAACCATGTCTGCAAATTCGCGCAGTTCTTGCTGCTCTTTTGCTGAAAAGTCTCTGGCCACGGAGTCAATGAGACATAGAGTGCCGATGGGTTGCCCACTTGTCTCTCGCAGCGGTGCACCCGCATAAAAACGAATATGCGGCGCGTGGGTTACTAAAGGATTTGACGAAAAGCGCTCATCTTTTGTTGCATCTGAAACAATTAAAATATCCTCATGCAATATCGCATGGCCACAAAATGAGATATCACGGCCTGTTTCACAAGCGTCAAGACCCACTTTAGATTTAAACCATTGCCGGTCACTATCCACCAAAGAGATAAGGCATATTGGCACTTTAAATACAGACGCTGCTAATCTTGTAATGCGGTCAAAGCGCTTCTCTGCTGGCGTATCCAGCAAATTAGTTCGCTGTAATGCAAGTAAACCAGCAGCTTCATCAACAGGGAATTCAGGTGCGTTCAAAACGTTACTCCAATAATTTGCTGCTTAATCGATTATTATCAATTGTACTGCAAGAATACACTGTTAAATGTTTTAGGCTTTCACTTGAAAGATTACCGCTTAAACCGTACTACCAGTTTATGAAGCTCATCAGCAATCTTGTTCAAATAAATAATCGTCTCTGAAAGCTGCATCGAGCTGTCATTACTTAAATCGGCAAGCGTTGAAATATTTACTATTTGCAGGTTAATGTCTTCAGTAACATGGGCTTGCTCTTCCACTGCTGCAGCCATTTGGGTCGACATAGAAGCGATTTGACCTATGGATTCTGAAATACCGCTTAACATTTTGCCGCTTTCAATAACATTAGAGAGTCCCTCTTCGGCATCAATAATAGCGCCTGCATCAGCGATTTTTACTGCATCACCTGCTCGATGAGTTAACTCGGTGACGATTGAGGTGGGCTGCATGGCACATGCACGTCGTAAATTTCATGAACTGCATGTGACCGGGAAAAGTCAGATCGCTGAACAGGCATTAGTGCTGATTCAGAAACTGTATGCCATAGAAGCAGAACTCAGGAAAAAGACCGATGGTACAGCAGAACATCGCCGCGAATATCGGCAAAAGCATAGTCAACCGGTGATGCAACAACTGTATGAATGGCTCAGCCAACATTATCTGACGGTGCCATCGAGTTCTCCAACTGCCAAGGCGATCAATTACAGCCGGCTTTGTTGCACAAACCTATCTGTAAAGGCTTTTTCAGCGATATAATTTTCAAATGAAGAAGCCTACACACAAAATCTACCGCACAACCAATTGGCCCGCATATAACCGAGCACTCATGAGTCGCG
>NZ_VPCG01000094.1:0-4200 GCF_013418355.1 Acinetobacter sp. YH12151
TGTTCCATTTTAGAGATTTGTTTAAGATAAGATATAACTCATTGAGATGTGTCATAGTATTCGTCGTTAGAAAACAATTATTGTGACATTATTTCAATGAGTTATCTATTTTTGTCGTGTACAGAGATTATTATAGAAGCCCCCATGAATAAATCGCTCATCATTTTCGGCATCGTCAACATAACCTCGGACAGTTTCTCCGATGGAGGCCGGTATCTGGCGCCAGACGCAGCCATTGCGCAGGCGCGTAAGCTGATGGCCGAGGGGGCAGATGTGATCGACCTCGGTCCGGCATCCAGCAATCCCGACGCCGCGCCTGTTTCGTCCGACACAGAAATCGCGCGTATCGCGCCGGTGCTGGACGCGCTCAAGGCAGATGGCATTCCCGTCTCGCTCGACAGTTATCAACCCGCGACGCAAGCCTATGCCTTGTCGCGTGGTGTGGCCTATCTCAATGATATTCGCGGTTTTCCAGACGCTGCGTTCTATCCGCAATTGGCGAAATCATCTGCCAAACTCGTCGTTATGCATTCGGTGCAAGACGGGCAGGCAGATCGGCGCGAGGCACCCGCTGGCGACATCATGGATCACATTGCGGCGTTCTTTGACGCGCGCATCGCGGCGCTGACGGGTGCCGGTATCAAACGCAACCGCCTTGTCCTTGATCCCGGCATGGGGTTTTTTCTGGGGGCTGCTCCCGAAACCTCGCTCTCGGTGCTGGCGCGGTTCGATGAATTGCGGCTGCGCTTCGATTTGCCGGTGCTTCTGTCTGTTTCGCGCAAATCCTTTCTGCGCGCGCTCACAGGCCGTGGTCCGGGGGATGTCGGGGCCGCGACACTCGCTGCAGAGCTTGCCGCCGCCGCAGGTGGAGCTGACTTCATCCGCACACACGAGCCGCGCCCCTTGCGCGACGGGCTGGCGGTATTGGCGGCGCTGAAAGAAACCGCAAGAATTCGTTAACTGCACATTCGGGATATTTCTCTATATTCGCGGTTCAGCAGGCATGTCCCCTTTGAGGGCGACCCGACGACAGGATAATCGACCTTATGGTGCGCAAATATTTCGGCACAGACGGTATTCGTGGCAAAGCCAACGAAGGCGCGATGACGGCGGAAACCGCCTTGCGCGTCGGCATGGCGGCTGGCCGTGTCTTTCGTCGCGGTGACCACCGCCATCGTGTCGTGATCGGCAAGGATACGCGCCTGTCGGGCTATATGCTTGAACCCGCGCTCACAGCCGGTTTCACCTCGATGGGCATGGACGTATTCCTTTTTGGCCCGCTGCCGACAACGTAATAGGAAGAATAAACGCCCTTTTCACCCAAGTCCAAATTAATTTGCCGATTCCATAATCAGGGTGTATTACAATTCCATAGAGTTTTTCAATCCAGGTGGTTTAGCTGATAACTTAACGATTGATCAGCTTCTTCGTGAAGATTACTCGCCATGGGCGCGCAATAAAAGGATATCTGCCACGTTCAAAGAAGCGCATTTTATTGAAAAATATGGGTCAGGCATCAAACGAATCCAAGAAGGCTTCGCATCCTATGGTCTGCGTCCCCCTGTCTTTGAAAATTTCCAGCACGGTTTTCGAGTTATTGTCTCATCAAAGCTACTTTTCGAATCTAATGAGGGAGTAAGTGAGGGAGTAAATCTACTATTTAATCAGATAAGAACTAATCCAGGAAAGCGTGCACCATTTTTAGTAAACGAGCTATTAGTTCCTGTCAAGATAGTAGAGCGGTGGCTCAAAATCTTAAGAGATGATCATAAAATCGAGTTTCGAGGAGCTCCTAAAAGTGGAGGATACTGGCTAAAATAGAAATCAATGATACTCTTAAGTGGCACCAATCGAACTCCTATTTTAGCATTTAAAAAAGTATCCTCACATCATTTTATTGAACAATACCTAAGGCTGCTCTGGCGGCATTGATATGATTATCGTCGTTGCACTCTACCGCAAAAGCGCCATATGCTAATGGAGCTGCAGCAGCCCTCTCTATAGATTGTTCGTAGAGCCTATCCCATATCGTTCCGCCTTGTTTAGCATACTCCGTTATCAAACTCTTCAGGCTATCCTCTCCAAAAACCGATACGTGACCAGAAAAGTCCAGTGCAGGATCACCCATATGCGCAGTAGACCAATCTATGATACCAGAGGTCTTACCTTCCTTCGAGGTTAAGACATGCCCTGCATAGAGATCGCCATGGATGAAACAAGTGAATTCAGGCCACAAAGGGTCATTGTCCAACCATCTACGGTATCTGTTTTCCAACGGCTCGCTGATACCTATCTCAGATTTCACCAAGTGGATACGGTCAGCTATTTCGGTCCTCAATTCACTTGGAGTCATTATTTTCAAGTTGCTCTTTCTCACATCGTCAGCTGTAATACGATGTAATTCGGCCAATGATTTTGCCAGAGACTCCACATAAGCTATGCTATCGCGATCTATGTTCCAAGAAACCTCATGTGTTATCGCATCGAATGTCAGAGCAGGCGCATCCTCCAGTAAAGGGTAGGCTATTAGGCGCTCCGATACAATTTTCCAATCAGGGACATTGATCGACAGGTTTCTTTTGGCTAAATCCAATATTCTACTTTCATTTTCGATTTGTTCAAGCATATCGCTTCTTCGAGGTATACGGAGTACCCAGTTCTCACCGTTTACTTCCTTTACAAAGGCAACTCTAAAGTCGATGCCCATCTCATTGACGCTCATCTCTTCCGAAATTCTCAGCCCATGCTCTAGGGCTAATGTTTGCATATCTTCGATTGTCATTTCTATACTGTTTTCTTTTATTAAATTGGTACCAGTTCCCCCGACAGGACATTCTGAATGTCATATACAGGTGTAACACTTTACCCATATTCTTTTCGTATGGATAACACTTCCCATCAGGGAACAAAAATCTGATACATGAATTAATTGTGAGACAGTAGACCTACTGTCGCATTGAAGCCATCTCGGCGACTATTTGATTAGGAAAACCAAGGCTTTGCCATCATAGCCTTATCATAGAAGTATAACATAGTTGTAAAGATAGAAAATTATTTTTTATTCATCCATGATGTTATTATTTTATAATAACATCATCTAAACATGTCCTGTCGCTCTTTTGTGCTGTGATATTTCATACCTATTAACTGCTTTCGTTTGAATTATACGACGTTCTACTCACAATAGGGCAAGGGTTACTCATTCCGTAGGATGCGGTTCACGTATAGGAAGAATAAACGCCGTTT
Organism: Acinetobacter sp. YH12151; assembly: GCF_013418355.1. Classification (NCBI taxonomy): domain Bacteria; kingdom Pseudomonadati; phylum Pseudomonadota; class Gammaproteobacteria; order Moraxellales; family Moraxellaceae; genus Acinetobacter; species Acinetobacter sp. YH12151. The sequence continues at coordinate 3,247 of NZ_VPCG01000094.1, forward strand.
TTCTCCAAGTCCAGCCACTGTAGACCGCGAATGACGGCCTGCTTTGCCAGTGGGTGATTCTGAATCCGGCCCGTGTAGCCATCGATCCCGCCGAAAATTTACCCGTTTTTCCCGACAGCCGGGGCCAACCCAAGCCGCCGGCATAACGCATCCCTGCCGCGGCTGAATTACCGCAGCATCGTGATCGGAATCGTTTGGGACGGGTCAGTCAAACAGACCCAGGAGCAGCTCAGCCGGTGGCGCCCGGCTTTCGGGTAACGCCCTGGTCCCGCTGGTTTCGGCTTTGTGCTTCAGGTGATCAAGGATCTGCTTGATCACTATAGGGTCTTCAATGCAGGCGATGACTTTCATGGCGCCGCCGCAGCCGCTGCAGGTCTCGATGTCGATATTGAAAACACGCTTGAGCCGTTGCGCCCATGTCATCGACGCTCGCCGTTGTGCTGGTGTTGCCGGTTCATCAGCCACCCTGACCTTGTTGCCCCTGCCCCGTTTTGCCGGCGTGACCAACGCCCGGTGCCGACTGTTGGGTGCGAACACCCCGTGGAAGCGGGTTAGGTTGACTCTGGGCTTCGGTACCAGGGCGGCCAGCCTTGCAATGAAATCCAATGGTTCGAAAATGACGTGCGTGGTGCCGTCCCGGTACGGCGTCTTGAGCTGGTAGCGCACGTTGCCGCCTCGTGTTAACGACAGCCGCTTCTCGGATACCGCCGGGCGGCTGATGTACCGGCACAGCCGTTCGAGCTTCTTGCGTTCATCGGCCCTGGCCGCCACGCCGGCGTGCAGGCTGGACCCGGCTACCTTGCCAATCCCGTCACCGAACGGATCACCACTGGTCGGCAGAGTTTGCAAAGTGAACACCTTTCGCCCCGCCTGTGAACCGACAGCGATACGGTAAGTGATCGAGTGCCCCAGCAGGGGTGTCATCGGGTCGTCATCCACCGCATCCGAGGCCAG
>NZ_VPCG01000095.1:0-4002 GCF_013418355.1 Acinetobacter sp. YH12151
GGATAATCTTTTTCAGATTCAATCAATAATTGAACCGCTCTTTCTCTGATTTCAGGGGTATATTTTAATTTTGTCATCGGGATAGTCTCTCAGAATATTGACTCTCCGACAAACCCGGTACGGTTCACATTTTACGGCAGAGGATGAACCTATGCTTTCAATCCTTACAGAACATCAGTTTTTTCCGATAGTGATGAAACATAATAAATATGATTATTTTAGAATTATGTCTAAACAAGCGTCATTAAGTGCCGTGCGATGGGTACTTGCGTGGTTGAGTGTACGATATTTGGTGATTAGAGATCATAATTCTGTGAATTTGTTCAAGACAGCTACGTGTGCATAAATATCATTTACCTGACTAGGAAAACTTCTTGCTGCTCATTTATCACTTAATAATAGAGACTCAGGTATTTTTTATGGATCAACAAAGCAATAAAAACATCACATTATTCCTTGCATTTGATTTGCTACTGGAAGCTGTACAACACACTTCCTTATGGAAATAGCCTAAGCAGATATCGTTCAATTTAAGGGGCCCAGGCCTTTGCTTGGCAAATCAGATTTTAACAAAGCAAAGGCCTGGGAATCCGCGAATTTGATTTTTTTCTTTGCTTTCAATTTGATCCATACGTTATCGATTTATATTTTTTATTTAAAAATGAATAAAAAAATTCTAATTTGGTTTGACCAAAGAAAAAGATACCCATATGATAATTACATTACAGCAAAATCTGTAATCGGGCGTGGAAACCCGCATCTCAACGTACTAAAGAGTCACTTTTAGTGGCTCTTTTGTGTCTGCATGGCAATGCTTTATGGCAGGCCAAGTAGGGCAGTCTATGACTGGCCGTTTCGTTGAGCGGTATTTCCACCCCTATTTGGTTTGCCACCATCTCGTGGAAAAGATGTTGGCAAATTTCACATTGATCAACGAGATTACAATATGAAAAATATCATCTTAAAAGTACCCATTTCTCTTAGGTTTCTTTTGTTAGCGCTGACCGGATATTGACGGTCATTTAATTCATCGCTTTAACTAAATTGAACTATATGCACTTTCAAATTTCGTGCTTTAGCGAATATAGGAAAGTGCTGCCTGGAGAAAACAAAAAATGGGCCAAACTCGATTACTGACGAATATCATTCAGCGTAAAGTCATGTTGCCAGAAGAAATGTCGCCTTCAATGCAGCGTGATAATTTTGAAGTGGCACTGACTGATTTTGAAAAGCATGCCATCATCAAATGTTTATTTAAAGCGGATAACCAGCGTTCTACTGAATGTTGGAGTGTGCAGGAAATTGCAAACTTTATTGAGAATTGTACAGAAGATCAAAATATCAATTTGTGTATCTTGTATTGGAAAGATATACACGGCAACATCTATATTATCGATGGGGCGCATCGTCTTTCGAGTATTTATGCTTGGGTCAAGAGATATTTTGCAGATGAACAAGCCACTCAAGCGCCTAATTTTAGCGATCAACAAAAAGAAGATATTCGTGACCTGCGAAATCATTTAGGAGATCTAGCTGACTTCCAAAAAATTTGTATTGATCCTAAATTTGCAGAACAAAAATCTAAATTAGACGATATTAAAATCAGTTTCCGGCAAGTGCTTGGTACTCCAGAAGACGCAAGACGCGTATTCCAATCGATTAATTCAGATACTAAACGCCTAGATAAATATGAGGAATATCATCTAAGAAGTCGGGGAAGTGATGCATATTATGCGATCTATGCCTGTTGTTATATCAATGACAATAAATCCAATTTAGAAGAGCTTCAATATACACGTTTAAATTCGCTGATCGAGTTGGGGGAGAAGATCCATCAGCTGCTTTTCTCTACCATATTATTAGATACTGAAATGAGTCATGGCAAAAAAATTGGCTTGGTCAATGAGCTCATGAATATCATCGCGGGTGATCAGATTCATAATATCATGAGCCTGAATCAGGGTGAACGCGTTGAAAAGATCATGTCACATCTGTTTACGGTCCTTTGCAGAATGGCCACTCCTGTAAAAAATACTGGGGTTCCGAGTTTGGGCTTACATCCGTTCTTATATTTTTATAAGGACCAGCGTTTTCAGATTACTTCCTTTCTGGCATGGTTTGCTATTGTGTTTGAAATTCATGAAAGCCTGATGCAGATTCACCATCGAACCATTAGCTTTAAAGAGTTTACACGTGTCCGCCGTAGTATTGAGTTCTTGATTGCCAATTTTCCAGTGGCGACCACTGAAACGGTCGGTAAGTTCGGCAGTGGGATTAAAGGCTATGATCGGCTACAAATCGTTTATAAAGCCTTTATCTGTTTAAGCCTGGAAATGGATGTCGATTTTGAAGATGAAGAATGCCTGAACACCTTTATTTTGTCGATGTCAAAGGCTTTCAAGTACATCAACTTTAATGAGTTTTATTCTGAAAGATTTTTGGGTAATTATGATGATGGGGTTGTAGAGCATGTAGTCGGATATGTTGAATCGATTAGCCCGATCTCTCGATCAAAGCCCAAGGCCTTTTCAGCATTAACCAAAAATTTGCTTAAGCACAATTTTCTGGTGGGTAATCATAACTTTTGCCCCATTTGTGATGGATTAATCTATCTCGATTCTACTGAATCGGATCATCGGATTGCCAAAGCCGCAGGTGGCCAAGGGGTGCTAGAGAATGGTCTGCTGGTTCATCCACTCTGTAATAGAATGAAATCAGATCTGAGCCTGGAAGAGATTAGAGCGGATTTGTTTGGTGAATTACTGTATTAATCAGCAGAGTGATGAACTCATTTTCTCAAGTGTGTTAATTAATGATAAATCACATGATTTAACTTTTGATATATTCAGCCAGTGTAGCTTTTTTTAATTAAGTGCAGAATCATAGCTAGAAGCTAGCTGTAGTTTCTGAATGACCGTCAAGGTCCTTAGTTTTGCCCATTGATCCTTCTCTGGGCATTTTTTTTGATCAAAATATAACGCTATTCTTGCTAAAAATTGAATATTAATTTTTAACGAAAATTATGTGTAGATAGGTCTAGATAAATTTTTATTCCATTTTCTGCAAATTATTGGATAAACCAACCAGCTATTCTTGTTTATGGTCTACCAGTCATTCTCATTCCAAGTAGACCATCAAGATATAAAACTACATAGCCAATTTTGCCGATACCAAACGATTCATACTCACACCACGCTCCGCAGCTTCAAGTGCTAGTTTTTGATGAACCATTGATGGAACACGAACAGCAAACCGTCCGCTATACTTTTTTTCTGAAAGCGGTACAGGTAATTTCTCATTATTGCTGATCATATCTGCTACAACTTCAGCAACAAGATCAACAATCCCTGAAAATGCTTTAGATTGTTCTGCATCGAGCCAAGACAGTGACGGAAATTCGGCACATAGACCAACATACTCATTATCTTCTGCTGACCATGTAACACGATAAGTAAATTGTTTGCTATCCATTTGACACCTCACAATGTTTTAAGTTTATCAAGTGCAGCTAATACTTGCCTAACCTGATAAGGTTTAGCCTTTCCGCTATCATCTTGAAGATTAATACGAGGATCGCCTTGCCACGGTGTTTTAAATACCGTGTGACTACCACTTGTTTGTCTTGGTTCACCAAAATATTGCTTACAAACCTTGAGTAAATCGACATAGCGGATATTTTTTGGATTATTCCGCATTTGTTCTATAAGTTGATCAAGATTTGCCATTTAAATGCTCAATAGTGCCAATGATTAATAGTATCAATATTGATACCATTAATCAAGAGTTTGGCATGCCTAGTGGCTTATACGAACAGAAATGAATGGTAGGGTGCAAATAGGAATAGGGGGTAGATTTACATAGGAATATGCAATTTACTATCTGTAAGTGAAAGAGGACTCCACCCGACAGTCAGGGTGGAGGTGAATTTCACAGATTTTAACCTTGTTGGTTTTGAATGTATTTCTTAATAATATCTAAGGGCGCACCACCGCACGACCCTGC
>NZ_VPCG01000096.1:0-3957 GCF_013418355.1 Acinetobacter sp. YH12151
TTCTTAAAATTGCCAAAATTTCCTTAAACTCTTCTTTTTTCCCAAAACCAATTAAACGCTGAATCGCCATTTGAACATAGTCTAAACCATAGCGAAATAAACTCATTGAGAGTCGTCCATGCTTCTTTATTTTTATCACTTTTTTTGATCATGTTGCCATTCACCTGTTAAATAGCACCAACAGAAACCGATAGCTAGCACTGCTATCAATTTCTTGACTCGTCTAGGTGTCTGTTAAACGAGTATTTTCAAGATTAAACCCGCGTCCTTTGAGACAACTGAATAAGGTTTCAATTTCCCAGCGTAATGCATAATCCTGAATAGGATTGGCATTAAACTGAGAAGAAACGACGAGTAAAAGTTCTCCATTTTCTAACTGTAGTGCACTTATATATAGTTTCACTCGACCAACCAAAATCCGTTGTTTACGACATTCAATTTGACCAACTTGAAGATGGCGAAATAAATCACTGATTTTATGATTCTTTCCTAAATGATTGGTGACAATAAAGTTTTTTTAACACGAATGCAGAAGTTGATGTCTTGTTCAATTAACCATGTAAACCACTGCTCACCGATAAACTCTCTGTCTGCGAACACATTCACAATACGGTCTTTACCAAAAATGGAGATAAAGCGTTGAATCAAAGCAATACGCTCTTTTGTATCTGAATTTCCACGTTTATTAAGTAATGTCCAAACGATAGGTATCGCTATTCCACGATAAACGATCGCGAGCATCAGGATATTAATATTTCGTTTTCCCCATTTCCAATTGGTTCTATCTAAAGTCAGTTGCACTTTGTCGAATGAAAATATATTGAAAATCAACTGAGAAATTTGACGATAATCGAAATACTGACCTGCAAAGAAGCGCTGCATACGTCGATAAAATGATTGTGGTAAGCACTTGATGGGCAAGGCTTTAGATGCAGAAGAAAGATTACATGTTTGCTTTAAAATAATCACAAGCATGATGAGCGCAAAGCACTTTAAATGTGACTTGTTCCATTTTTGATATTTGTTTAAGATAAGATATAACTCATTGAGATGTGTCATAGTATTCGTCGTTAGAAAACAATTATTGTGACATTATTTCAATGAGTTATCTATTTTTGTCGTGTACAGAGAAAAAGATTATAAAAAGTAACAAAACTTTAGAAAATACTGTTTAAAATCAAATTAATTAAATAAATATCAATAAATAATTGAGGATAAACATCATGCGTGTATTAAAACAATCTTTAATAACCCTGATGCTGGCCAGTACCTTGACCCTCACAGGATGTGGCTATAACACTTTACAGGTGAAAGATGAAGCGGTAACTGCTTCATGGTCTGAAGTGCAAAACCAGTATCAGCGCCGTGCCGACCTGGTGCCGAATCTGGTCAATGTGGTCAAAGGCTATGCCGCGCATGAAGAGCAGGTATTAACTGAGGTGACCCAAGCGCGTGCGAATGTCGCCGGTTTAAAAGTGGATCGAGAAGTACTGGAAGATCCCGAATTATTCCAGCGTTATCAGGAAGCGCAGTCGCAAATGACCAGTGCTCTATCGCGTTTATTGGCGGTGACTGAAAATTATCCAGATCTGAAAGCCAACGAGCAGTTCCGTGATTTGCAGGTACAGTTGGAAGGCACTGAAAATAGAATTGCTGTGGCACGTAACCGTTATATTACGACTGTTCAGGACTTTAACTCTTATGCGCGTCAGTTCCCACAAGTGATGACTGCCAAAGTGATTGGAATGGAGACCAAACCAAACTTTAGTGCCGAGCAAAGTGCACAGAAAGCCCCGACAGTTTCATTTGATTAAGATCAAATTTTGCAAAAGAGAGAGTGGCTGCAATGAGGCATAATCTGGCGGCAAAATTCTGTGCCGGTTTGTTGATCAGTTTAAGTGCAAGTCTGAGCAATCTGGCCTGGAGTGAGACCGCGACAGCAACGGATACCGAAGAAGTTATTGTTGCACGTGAAATATTGCAAAATCCGGCTGCGAATAATACTGCAAGGACTCAATCAGATACTGAAGTAGCGCCAGCCCAGCCGCCACAAATTGCCAATGATATGGCCGAAGGCCAGATACAGCGTGATTTACCCAGTCTAAATGAACCGGTGATTGATCAGGCCAATATACTCAGCCCAATTGAAAAGCAGGCGATTAGTCAACGCATTTTAAACTTGCATAATGCTGGCAAAGGCCAGGTTGGTGTAGTGATTGTTCCAACCACGGGACAGGAAGATATTTTTGATTATTCCATGCGCATAGCCGACGCCTGGCAGCTCGGTTCAGCCAAACGCGATAATGGCTTATTGATGACCATTGCCATCAATGATCGCCGTATTCAGATCTTGACCGGTTATGGTCTGGAAGGGGTGTTGCCCGATATCGTGGCAGGCCGGATTATCAATGACAAGATCACACCGTATTTTAAACAGGCTCAATATGCACAAGGGATCGACTCAGGACTGACTGAAATAGAACGGATTTTAAATCTTGATCCTGAAATTGCTGCACAGGCGGCCGATGAGCTGAAAGAGCGTCAGGAACAGGCTTATCAGGCACAAAAAGCCAGTAAGGCAACGTTCAGTAGCGTGCTGTTTATTATTGTTGCTGGTGTGATTGCTTCGATGATTTTTGGCAGAAAACTCAGTGCTGCGACTGCCGCAGTTGCAGGCACAGCTGCCGGTCTGGTCAATGGCATGGGTTTAATTGCCAGTTTAATGATTGGTGCCGGGGTATTCTTTTTATTGGTCACTTCACTGGCCCAGCTGATTTTACATGCCTTTATGGCAGGTGGTGGCCGCGGCGGTGGTGGTCGTGGTGGTTTTGGGGGCGGCGGCTTCGGCGGTGGCGGTGGTGGATTTGGTGGGGGAGGAGCATCAGGCTCATGGTAACAACGACAGATACGACAGAGATTGTCACGCAGCCGAAGCTGGAAGAACATGCGCAGCCGAGTTTTAAACGCTGGTTAAAACATTTCTTTTATATGCCGGCCACCAAGCGTTTTTTCTCCAAGCAGGATCAGCATTCCATTGCAGTGGCGGTGGAAGAAGCCGAGCATGGGCATGTCGGGGAGATTCAGGTGGTGATTGAAGGCTGTCTGCCTTCACGATCTGCTTATTATCAAGATACCTTATGTCGTGCCCGACAGTTATTTGCTGAAATTGGGGTTTGGGATACCGAATATAACAGTGGGGTACTGCTCTATTTAAATCTGTGCGAGCACAAGGTTGAAATTGTGATTGATCGGGGAATTAAGAATGCGACGACCCAGCAGGTCTGGGATGAAATTTGCCAAAATATTATTCAGCATTTAGTCCAGCAGAAGTTTAAAGACGGGGTTATTGAAGGTGTGGGGCAGATTGGAGAAGTCTTAGATCAGTACTATGATCGCAAAATAGATGATTTGGAAAATGAATTAGGGAATAAACCGATTATATTGGGGTGATTTTAGTCAACTAACTGACATTTTTTGTCAGTTAGTTACACAAAATAAAACATAAAAATTACAAAAATAAAAATATTTTTTTAAAGTGCTGTTTTTTCTGTTAATTTTATTATAATAAAACTTGGCACACTTAGTGCTAAATATAAAATAAGCTAAATGAGCTTTTTCTTTAGGCTTATAAATAAACAAAAAACATTTGTGGAGAATGTTATGAACGCTCAAAAAGGTTTTACCTTAATTGATACTCCATAAGTGTCCATATAAAATAAACAATCCATAAGTAAGTCAATATGGACATAAAAATAATAAATTTGATATGGAGCATCAATATTATCTTTTTCTACTTTTTTCAATCTCCGCTTTTATTCATGCTCAAGAACGGCTTTGTTGCACAAACCTAGCATCAAAAGCTTATTCAGCAATATAATTTCAAAATGAATAAGCCTGCCTCTAAAATCTACCGTACAACCAATTGGTCATCCTATAACCGAGCCTTAATTAACCGAG
>NZ_VPCG01000097.1:0-3570 GCF_013418355.1 Acinetobacter sp. YH12151
AATACCAACGAACAGCCCAAAGAATGATTTCACCTTGAAAGTGCCGACCGTGGAAGGGATTCATCTGCTGTATCTCGAAATAAATAAGATATTTAGCTTATCATGTCAGCCTATTTGCAACAGTGCCAATAAAAGTCACATCTATGTCAAAATCACTTATAACCGCACTCATTGTTGTCGCGCTTGATGCGATTGGTTTGGGATTAATCATGCCGGTGGTTCCGGCTTTATTAAATGAATTTGTACCGGCAGAGCAAACAGCATTTCACTATGGTGTTTTTTTATCGCTTTATGCGTTTATGCAGGTCTTTTGCGCGCCCGTTTTAGGGCGGTTATCTGACCGCTATGGACGGCGGATTATTTTGCTGGTTTCATTTTTAGGTGCCACGATTGATTATAGCATAATGGCGGCAGCGCCTGTTTTATGGGTGCTTTATATCGGCCGGATTATCTCAGGTGTTACCGGAGCAACTGGTGCAATCGCGGCATCAATTATCGCTGATACAACTAAACAGGAAGAACGTGCGCGTTGGTTTGGTTTTATGGGGGCGTGTTTTGGTGCAGGTATGATTGCAGGGCCTGCTATTGGCGGTGTTCTTGGTGATATATCTGTGCATGCGCCCTTTGTGGCAGGGGCTCTTCTCAATGCAATTGCCTTTTGTTTGGTGGCTTTCTTGTTGCCCAAAACGCCGTCACAACCGCCTGAAGGACAGCCAGCCAAAATCAATTTGTTTGAAGGCTTTCGCTTCAATTTTGCAGTTCAGGGACTTGCCAGCTTTTTTGCGTTGTTTTTTCTTATGCAGCTGATTGGGCAGGCGCCCGCCGCTTTGTGGGTGATTTATGGCGAACAGCGCTTGAATTGGGATATTGGCACAGCAGGTGTGTCGCTGGCCGTTTTTGGTGCAGCACATACATTCGTACAAGCTGTTTTAACCGGCACTCTTTCAAAGCGACTGGGTGACCGCGGTGTGTTGCTGCTTGGAATGGGCGCTGATATGTGCGGGTTTTTATTGCTGGCTTTTATCACGCAAAGTTGGATGGTTCTGCCGGCAATTTTTATGCTGGCCACAGGCGGCATTGGTATGCCTGCTTTGCAGGCCATTATTTCAGGTCTTGTTTGCGATGAAAAACAAGGTGCTTTACAGGGAACTTTAACGGGGTTGACGAATATAACCTCGATTATCGGGCCGGTCGGATTTACGACGCTTTATGGCTTAACCGCGGGGCAGTGGGATGGTTGGGTTTGGCTCGTCGCAGCAAGCCTTTATCTTATTGCTATACCATTATTGCGCCAGTCAGCCAGTTTATTGCGATCTTAAAATCTTGGCGGGAGATCAAGCAATCCCGCCAATAAAACCGCTGAGTTCATCAAGACGCACCATTGCCATGCGCATGGTGCCACGGCAATTTTGAGCTTTGCAGCGTGCGCGTCGTTCAACTTCGTCCAAATATAATTGCTCGTGTCCTCGAATTGAGCTGATCATTGCCTTATTGATATAAACAAGGCGGTTACATTTCTTGCAGGTCATTTCTAATCTTTGATGGTCTGCAAGATCACTGGCTTTATAGCGGGTTTTCCAGTTTCCGGGTGGGGATGCCATTTTCATCACCAGAAGTCTTCAGGTGAGGGAATACGGACATAGCTGATTTTACCGCCCACATGGGGTCGTTTGCGGGAGAGGGCGAAATCCTACGCTAAGGCTTTGGCCAACGATATTCTCCGGTAAGATTGATGTGTTCCCAGGGGATAGGAGAAGTCGCTTGATATCTAGTATGACGTCTGTCGCACCTGCTTGATCGCGGCCGCGATAGCTAGATCGCGTTGCTCCTCTTCTCCATCCGCGTTCCAAGCTGCGGAAAGGCACCCATAAGCGTACGCCTGGTCGAGCAGGCGACGCGGATCGACGTCCAGCGCACGAGAGAATGCGTCCGCCATCTGTGCAATGCGTCTAGGATCGAGACAAAGGTCGTCTCTGTCAGCCGGATCGTAGAACATATTGGCGGCGCCAAAGCCCACTTCACCGACCAGACCGACGGGATCTATCACCAGCCAGCCGCGACTGGAGAACATGATGTTTTCATGATGCAGATCGCCATGTAGCCCACGCAGTTCCGAGGCATTGCTCATCATTTGATCGGCTATAATCGCCGCGTGGACGTAGTCAGTTTGACAACCTGCGTTTTGATCATCGCGCGCCCGCTGAAACAAAGCTGCAAAGCGATCCCGGATCGGGAGAAGGGCAGAAGGCAGGGGTTCCTCAGATGCGGCATACAGCTTCGCCATTAGTTCCGCTGCAATTTCGGTCGCCTGGTAGTCGCCGTGCTCGGCAACGATGTGAGAGAGCATTCGCTCCCCGGCATATTCGAGCAACATCAGATTGTTCTCACGACCGAGCAACCGGACTGCTCCCCTCCCATTGCGCCATACCAGATAGTCGGCCCCGCGCAGTTCATCAGCAATGTCTTCTATAGGTTTCAATCCCTTGACGATTGCAGGAGTCCCGTCTGGCAATGAAACTTTCCAAACGAGGCTGGAAAAGGTGTCCGCAATGAGAACAGGTTGCGAAACGTGCCAATGAGCAGGAAAAACAGGCGGCATGAACATCAACCCCAAGTCAGAGGGTCCAATCGCAGATAGAAGGCAAGGCGTTCGCGGTCGGGGGCTTCGATCCCCAATACATTGAATAGGACAGCGAAGGCGCGCTCTGCTTCATCTGGCGCTGCCCAGTTCTCTTCGGCGTTAGCAATCATGAGTGCCAAATCGGCATAGCGATCTGCTGTTCCGAGCCGCCCAAGGTCGATCAGACCCGTGCATTGAAGAGTTTTAGGGTCCACCATGAAGTTCGGCATGCAGGGATCACCATGGCAAACAACCATATCGGTGCGCTCTTGGTCGAGCCGCACCGGTAGCTCTCGTTCGACACGAGCCAAAAGATCGAGCTGCGGCGTACTCTTGTCCTCGTCCGGTAAGAAGTCGGGATTGACGGCATTGCGGGACACCACATCAACGGCGCGTCCGAACATTCGCGACAGCCTGCGCTCAAACGGACATTGATCAACCGATAGGCTGTGAACAGCGCCAAGTTGCTGCCCCATTGACGGCCACGCTTTGAGCAAATCCGCTCCAGACAGATCAGCCGCCGGTACTCCCGGAATTGCCGTTATCACCAAGCATGCACCCTCCTGTTCCTCCTGCCAGTTGATCACCTCGGGGCAAGCCACACCTCGACCTTTGAGCCAAATGAGGCGGTCACGCTCTCCAGCGAGCTCACCGCGGCGGGAAGCAGGTGCGATTTTCGCGAAGGCATGCCCGTCACCACGTCGAAAAACAAAATCACCAGATTCTCCGCCTCTGACAGGCAACCAGTCAGAATGCGATTCACCAAAAAAAATATTAGTTCGATTCAATGGAGGTTCCTTCAGTTTTCTGATGAAGCGCGGAGGTGGCTCAACCTGCGAAAAGAAACGAGTTGCTACGTAAGTCCGAGAACATGCTTTCCATGGTCTCTGAGCTCGCCTTTGGGACCGACATATCGGTAGAGAGTGACGCGCTCGATGCCGAGTTCCTTG
>NZ_VPCG01000098.1:0-3143 GCF_013418355.1 Acinetobacter sp. YH12151
CATTTTTAAGAATAATGGACGAGGAACGCCAACAAGTCGTTTAAATTCCCCATCATTAAATCTAGTTAAATTTTCATATTTCATGGGACTAGTATAAACAATTTTTTACTTTCGCAAGAGGTCTAATTAATCAATGAGAATGAAAACCACTTATAAAAAAATGCCGATTTTAAGCTGTTTTTTTGATAAAAAATGCCAAATAGCTTTAATGATTCCTTTCTGTTTGCAAGCTTTTGAGAGCAGCCAACAAACCGTCAGCTACTTTGAATATAAAGAAATGGCCAATCAGGCCTGTGTATAGATAGAGTACTGAGGAAGAAAAACCTCCAGAATCTTGTAGTGTCCTGCATGATCGAAATAATTCAAAAATGACTCAAGCAGATAAAAATAAATATATTTACAGCTGAAATACAATGTTTTAGCGTTAATTCAACTAGAATCAGGAAAGTAGGAAATGCTCCTGATCTCAGGATTCAGCATGTATATATGCTGTTGCAGCATATTATGAAGAGCTGCTGATCTAGAGAAAATTGCATCTCCTCCATAAACTTAAAACAAGTGAATACCAATCCTTGATGGAAAAACCTATGCAATGTCCTAAATGTGGTTCCACTGACATCGAACAGCGTGATCACGAACAGAATTTAAAGAAAATTGGTGGCATTCTCATGAGCTCGGCCGGTGCCACTGCGGGTACAGTCGGTGGTGCCGCTTCTGGCGCATCCGTTGGCGCAGCGATTGGTACTGTTGCTGGCCCCTTAGGTGTAATTTTAGGTGGGACAGTGGGTACTTTTGTCGGGGCAATCAGTGTTGGCATTACCGGTGGCGTAATAGGGAATTTCCTCGGCAAAAAAGCCGGGATTTCCGTCGACCGTAATTTATTCTTGGATTATCAATGTTTAAAATGCAAACATAGATTTATTCAAAAAGATCAAAAAGATCAAAAAGATCAAAAAGATCAAAAAGATCAAAAAGATCAAAAAGATCAAAAAGAAGATTAATATCATGAAGGAAATGAAGTGAGTGAGTTCTTCATTTCCTTCTGAGTTAATGCTTAAGACTGATTGAGTTTTAAAGCCACTTCAGCCAGTCGTTTGCCCTGTACTTCGCACAAAACTTTTTCATCTGGGCTTAAACCCTGATCATGCCGTGGGCCACTGACATGACTGGCACCGTACGGCGTACCGCCAGTCTTGGTATTGGACAAGGCAGCTGTAGCATTACTGAGCCCCATAATCATCATACCGTGGTGGAATAATGGTGGCAGCATAGTCAACAAGGTACTTTCCTGTCCGCCATGCATGGAACCCGATGCGGTAAAGACACAGGCCGGCTTACCGTGCAGCGCGCCATTCAGCCATAGACTGGTGGTCTGATCCCAAAAGTATTTCATTTCTGAGGCCATATTGCCAAAACGGGTCGGTGAACCTAAGGCCAAGCCAGAACACTGGGCCAAATCCTCTAAACTGCAATAAATATCTCCTTCTGCCGGAATACTCGGCTCGGCTACGGTTACGACGCTAGAAATATTCGGGACAGTCCGAATTTTTACCGCCATTCCTGTCGATTCAACGCCATTGGCTATCAGATGTGCCATTTCTTTCGTTGAGCCATATTTGCTGTAATATAAAACAAGAACATAAGGTTGCATGAGGCTTCTTATTCATTACTTAAAAAAATAAAACTATACGATATTCTGTAACTTTTTTGGTTAAGCTAATGGATGAAAATTCATGATGATTAAAAAAATTGAGATTGGATGCACATGATTGTTGAGTATTTAAAAAAGTTACCCTTTTATGAGAAACACTGGTTTCAGTTTATTTTATTCGTACTCCGACGCTTTGAAGCAGACCGTTGTCGTGAGCAAGCCGGTTCCCTGACCTATACTACGCTTTTCGCAGTCGTGCCGATGTTGACGGTTTTCTTGGTCATTATTTCATCGATTAAAGCCTTAGAGCCTGCACGACAACAATTGCAACAGCTGATCTACAGTAACTTTCTACCCAAAACCACGATTGCCTTTGATAAAGCGCTGAATGCCTTTACCGATAAATCCAGTAATTTAACCGTGATTGGTATCCTGTTTTTATTCATTACGACCGTATTGATGCTCACCAGTATCGAAACGGCCTTTAACCGAATTTGGCGAGTGACTCAGACCCGAGGTGGAATTATCGGGTTTATGCGCTACTGGACTATCATTTCGCTGGGACCGATTTTACTGGGTAGTGCCTTCGTCATTTCATCAACCGTGGCTTCCATGAGTGTCCTCAGCAATAACTTTGCCGGGTATGAACTTAATGGTGCTTTTGTCCTCTGGGCCATTTCCTTTTCTCTGACCGTACTCGGATTTTTCATTCTCAACTGGACCATCCCCAATCGCAGTGTGCCACTCAAGTCTGCATTTATTGCCGGCCTATTTAGTGCAGTGGTGTTTGAGCTGCTTAAAAACCTGTTCGGTTTTGTGATGTCAAACTTTACCAGTTATGAGATTGTCTATGGTGCATTCGCCGCTGTGCCGATCTTTCTACTGTGGATTTATTTATCCTGGAATATTGTCTTACTCGGCGTTGAGATCAGTTATGCCCTGACGGCCTTTGAGTCTGGTCAGGATCATAAACGTCACCCAATCATCATGCTGCTGGATCTATTAGAGCTGTTTCATAAAAAGCAAAAAACTGGTGAGAGCATTAGTGAAGTAGAAGCATTAGATGCTTTGGGTCGTGATGAAATTGGTCGCTGGCCAAACTATGTGAGCATGTTTGAAAAACAAAATCTGATCAAACGTACCGATGACAATGAATATGTCTTGGTACGTGATCTGGATCAGGTGAGTTTTTGGGACTTTTATCTGCAACTTCCTTATCCATTGCCACGTAAGCATCACTTCACCGAGGCACATACCGAGGAAATCTGGATGCAGAAATTCTCGCCTAAGCTACAGGAAACCGATCAATATCTGGAAGAAAAGCTGAGTTTTCCACTTTCCGAATTGTTCCGGAATAAATAATCCGGTGGTGTTTCAAAAAGTATGCTGAAAAAAAGCAGGTTGGATTTTGATAAAATAGAGAAATGCGAATAACTCTAGAAATCAAGTGTCCAGCCTGCCTAAGTGACAGTATAAAGAAAAATGGCACAAA
>NZ_VPCG01000099.1:0-2801 GCF_013418355.1 Acinetobacter sp. YH12151
AACGACTGTTTGGGGTTGTATAGTCAAGTAATTAAGTGCATGTGGTGGATGCCTTGGCAGTCAGAGGCGATGAAAGACGTGATAGCCTGCGAAAAGCTCCGGGGAGGCGGCAAATATCCTGTGATCCGGAGATGTCTGAATGGGGAAACCCACTTACCATAAGGTAGGTATTGCATGATGAATACATAGTCATGCAAGGCGAACGAGGGGAAGTGAAACATCTCAGTACCCTTAGGAAAAGAAATCAATTGAGATTCCCTCAGTAGCGGCGAGCGAAAGGGGAAGAGCCCATTAAGTCATATAAGTTCTAGTGGAACGCTCTGGGAAGTGCGACCGTAGACGGTGATAGTCCTGTACACGAAAGGGCTTATATGATGATGTCGAGTAGGGCGAGGCACGTGAAACCTTGTCTGAATATGGGGGGACCATCCTCCAAGGCTAAATACTCCTGACTGACCGATAGTGAACCAGTACCGTGAGGGAAAGGCGAAAAGAACCCCTGTGAGGGGAGTGAAATAGATCCTGAAACCGCATGCATACAAGCAGTGGGAGCCGACTTGTTCGGTGACTGCGTACCTTTTGTATAATGGGTCAGCGACTTATATTCAGTAGCAAGGTTAACCGAATAGGGGAGCCGTAGGGAAACCGAGTCTTAATAGGGCGCATTAGTTGCTGGGTATAGACCCGAAACCAGGTGATCTATCCATGAGCAGGTTGAAGGTTGGGTAACACTAACTGGAGGACCGAACCCACTGTCGTTGAAAAGCCAGGGGATGACTTGTGGATAGGGGTGAAAGGCTAATCAAACTTGGTGATAGCTGGTTCTCCCCGAAAGCTATTTAGGTAGCGCCTCGGACGAATACCATTGGGGGTAGAGCACTGTTTCGGCTAGGGGGTCATCCCGACTTACCAAACCGATGCAAACTCCGAATACCAATGAGTACTATCCGGGAGACAGACTGCGGGTGCTAACGTCCGTAGTCAAGAGGAAAACAATCCAGACCGCCAGCTAAGGCCCCAAAATTATAGTTAAGTGGGAAACGATGTGGGAAGGCATAGACAGCTAGGAGGTTGGCTTAGAAGCAGCCACCCTTTAAAGAAAGCGTAATAGCTCACTAGTCGAGTCGGCCTGCGCGGAAGATGTAACGGGGCTAAAACTATATGCCGAAGCTGCGGATGCATAATTTATTATGCGTGGTAGGGGAGCGTTCTGTAAGCCGATGAAGGTGGATTGAGAAGTCTGCTGGAGGTATCAGAAGTGCGAATGCTGACGTGAGTAACGACAATGCGAGTGAAAAACTCGCACGCTGAAAGACCAAGGGTTCCAGTCCAACGTTAATCGGGGCTGGGTGAGTCGACCCCTAAGGCGAGGCCGAGAGGCGTAGTCGATGGGAAATTGGTTAATATTCCAATACTTCTGTGTAATGCGATGAGAGGACGGAGAAGGTTAAGTCAGCCTGGCGTTGGTTGTCCAGGTGAAAGGTTGTAGGCATGCATCTTAGGCAAATCCGGGGTGCTCTATGCTGAGAACTGATAGCAAGCTGTACTTGTACAGTGAAGTGGCTGATACCATGCTTCCAGGAAAAGTCTCTAAGCTTCAGTTACACAGGAATCGTACCCGAAACCGACACAGGTGGTCAGGTCGAGTAGACCAAAGCGCTTGAGAGAACTCTGCTGAAGGAACTAGGCAAAATGGTACCGTAACTTCGGGAGAAGGTACGCTGCTTTTGGTGATGGAACTTGCTTCCTGAGCTGAGAGCAGCCACAGAAACCAGGCCCCTGCAACTGTTTATTAAAAACATAGCACTCTGCAAACACGAAAGTGGACGTATAGGGTGTGATGCCTGCCCGGTGCTGGAAGGTTAATTGATGGGGTTAGCGTAAGCGAAGCTCTTGATCGAAGCCCCAGTAAACGGCGGCCGTAACTATAACGGTCCTAAGGTAGCGAAATTCCTTGTCGGGTAAGTTCCGACCTGCACGAATGGCATAATGATGGGGGCGCTGTCTCCAGCAGAGACTCAGTGAAATCGAATTCGCCGTGAAGATGCGGTGTACCCGCGGCTAGACGGAAAGACCCCGTGAACCTTTACTGCAGCTTGACATTGAACTTTGATCTTACTTGTGTAGGATAGGTGGGAGGCTTTGAAACCGAGACGCTAGTTTCGGTGGAGCCAATCTTGAAATACCACCCTGGTAATATTGAGGTTCTAACTCTGCTCCATGATCTGGAGCGAGGACCATGTCTGGTGGGTAGTTTGACTGGGGCGGTCTCCTCCTAAAGAGTAACGGAGGAGTACGAAGGTGCGCTCAGCGTGGTCGGAAATCACGCGTAGAGTATAAAGGCAAAAGCGCGCTTAACTGCGAGACCCACAAGTCGAGCAGGTACGAAAGTAGGTCTTAGTGATCCGGTGGTTCTGTATGGAAGGGCCATCGCTCAACGGATAAAAGGTACTCTGGGGATAACAGGCTGATACCGCCCAAGAGTTCATATCGACGGCGGTGTTTGGCACCTCGATGTCGGCTCATCTCATCCTGGGGCTGAAGCAGGTCCCAAGGGTATGGCTGTTCGCCATTTAAAGAGGTACGCGAGCTGGGTTTAGAACGTCGTGAGACAGTTCGGTCCCTATCTACCGTGGGCGTTGGAAATTTGAGAGGATCTGCTCCTAGTACGAGAGGACCAGAGTGGACGAACCTCTGGTGTACCGGTTGTGACGCCAGTCGCATCGCCGGGTAGCTATGTTCGGAAGGGATAACCGCTGAAAGCATCTAAGCGGGAAGCCTACCTCAAGATAAGATTTCCC
>NZ_VPCG01000100.1:0-2669 GCF_013418355.1 Acinetobacter sp. YH12151
AATTCATGCACGTGTAGCAGTCCTCAACAGATTTACGGAATTAGGTCGACCACTTACCCAAGTTACGCCTTAAATTTGGCTCAATTAGGGGCGCTTTGCATTTCAAATCTTTGTGCAACAAAGCCGTTTTTAATAGAAAAACCTTAATTTTTTTAAAATTGAGACTTATAGGTGTAGAGATTCACCCCCCTTAGTTACAGCTGAGAGTGGTGGCAGTCCAAATCTAACTAAAAGGTGTCTATAAAATCAGTAGCTATTCAGTCTTGCAAAATATTCACTTAATTTTTGTTATACAAAGCTTTTGAGTAAAGGATGAACCCACATCAATGTAATAGCAATTATCTAACCGGGTCATTTCCTTGACGATCGTATGTCCCAAATAGATAGCATCTATGTTCTCTACAACATCATAATTATCTGAATAGTTCTTTACTCTTCCACGCCCCCATAGTGCATTTGTGTAAGCTGAAACCATTCCTGAAATCCTGTAATCACCTTGCATGATATCTGCTTTAAAAGCGCCCCATTCATGAATATCAATATCTGCATGAACTACTCCTATTCGTTTATCTAGAAGTTCAAGCTCGATAACGATTGGTAAATCTTCAAAGCTTTTGATAATTTTATGCTGCTGATGTGATGACAACTGATAGAACCACTCACCACCATTTCTTTCATGTAAATGTCTAAGCTTTGAATCAAATAGACTTTTAATACACATTTCTTCGTGATTGCCACGAACGGTTCGAAACCATGGTTTTTTAATCAATGAAAAACATTCTAAATTTTCTTTGCCTTTATCAACCAGGTCACCCGTGCATATCAACAAATCTTTATCAAAGTCAAAATCGATAGCGTTGAGATGGCTCATCAGCAAGTGATAAGAACCATGCAAGTCGCCTACTACGAAGATCGATTTGAAAGATGATCCATCTATAATCTGGATATGATTTGTCATGAGGGAGCATCATCCTACTGATTAATAGCATTATGCATGAATAATATTTTAACTAACCACAGACCTTCAACCAACCTTGATCGCAAAAATAGCCCCAGACGAATTTTTACTTTTGGTCAGCCCATTCAGACATGATCTCAATACTAAATAAGTCCCGTATCAGAAATGTGTGTCACCAATCTGACTTTGGTTTTGCCAGTTGCAGTACAGGTGGCTTGTTATTACCTGATGCTCTTTTGCGAACTTTGCCTTTTAGTTTAAGCAACTGTATAGGTGAAAATGACTCTTCAGGTATTAAAACATTGAAATTATTAATCATGTTTAATGCAGCTAGAATTGCAATTAAATCCGAGAGTTTCGCATTACCTTTCTCAGCATTTAACACCGTTCTTCGACTGATCCATGCTTTACTCGCAACTTCAGCTTGTGTCATATCTCGATTTAATCGAATGCGTTTTAAGCGCTCTCCCAACACTGATGCAATATATACTGGACTGTCATTTTCAGAATACATCATTATTCATCACTCACATTTAGATATTTTATGACCTTATGGCATAGAAAAATCTAGTCAATCCTAAAGTCGTTAAGTCCTAATATTGCACATATCCTGTTTTAATTGCCAGTTATGTGCAAATATCTGTACCTAATACCATATAGATTCTTTCTGATACACACTGAGAATGAGGAGCATGCCATTTTTATCTTCTCCATTGGCTCATACTGAACCTCTCTTTTTTATAATAAAATAAATTGAGCTCCTGACATTCTTTGATTATTTATTTTTCAGTTTTTATAAGAACTACTGATCAGGACCTTGACGCACTGCTCTTTACTGGATAACCTTATTTCAACACAGCAAAATCTGTGCTCAGGTGTGAGAACCTGATAAAATCTAGGTGCAATTAAATGTCGCACTTGCGGCTATTTTTTTGCCTACTGTTAAGCAGTTCTTATGGTAGCTTAGCAGGGCAGCTTCGTGCTGGCTGATCCTAGATTCAGTATTCTCACCCCTGTTAAGTTGCCTCCATTACCGTGAGAAGTGATGGAGATAATTAAACTCTTATCTAGGAAACTGCTATGCGTACTAAATTCAATGATGCAAACCCATGCATGCCAAAAAACCTCGCTAAACAGCTGATTATCGAAGGTGCTAAAGTTCTGAACCATCAACAGCGCCAAGCCTTGCTCGATATTTTCATGGCTTTAGATCAGGCGGAAAAAACAGCTGAAAAGATACTTCAGCAACATGCTGTAGCTCAACAGAGCACCTACAACTTTTCTCAAGTTCACGAATGCCAAGATGAAGACAATCAGGAATATTGGTCAGGTCATTACCATGATTCTTACAGTCAAGAATATCCAGAAGATTGGGTAAAACGGACTCAGTCCACCCCACGTCGTCATAAGTTCCCTAAGACTGTTTACTGATCGGCGGGGGTGTCTCTTTAAAAGTAGGCATCATAATCCGAGCTACTCGACCGAGTTGGCTCGGATTCTCTTGGTGAAAGTACTGCATCATTTTGATGATCTAGATGTGAATCTTCGGATAACTCGGTTAGCCTTGGCACTGTTGCAAATAGTGATTTGAGTCGATGATGTTCCCTTTAAAAAGTGCTTAGAGACCGAAAACCCTGTTGATTAGACACACTTCACCCTGAGGCTGACCATAATAAAATGACGATGCTTGTCCTTTACGTAGTGCACGCAT
>NZ_VPCG01000101.1:0-2306 GCF_013418355.1 Acinetobacter sp. YH12151
GCCTTTTCCATAACGCTCACGACCGGGACTTTTGATCCAAGCCGCTTATGGTGGTTTGCTACCTGCTCCTGCAAGCCGATAGCGAGGGGCCATACCCTCATCTCTTACGCCGCTTGCTGCGGCACACGAAAATCAGCAACTCACGCTTGTTATCCGATTTTAAATCTTTACGGAATAAACGCCCTACATAAGGAATATCCCCCAGGAATGGCACCTTGGTTTGTGCATTACGGGTTTCCTGCTCAAAAATCCCACCCAGGACCACTGTTTCACCATTATCCACCAGCACATTGGTATTGATCTGGTTTTTATTAATAGTCAATTGTCCGGTCGGCGTTGGGTTGCCTGGGGAGTCACTGGTAATATTCAGCTCCATCTGCACTTTCCCATCTGGAGTAATACTTGGCGTGACATCCAGACTCAAAGTCGCATCAATAAACTCAGTAGTGGATACAGCATTGGCCCCTCCACCTTCAGCAGATTGATACGGAATTTGTGAACCAGATGCAACCGTGGCTTTTTGCTTGTCTGCTGTGAGTACTTTTGGTGTTGAAATAACTTCACCATAGCCATCCGCTTGCAATGCAGACAGTTCAAGATCCAGCATAAAATCAGAGAGACTAATCAAACCAAAGGCAATACGGCTGGCGCCCGGACTGGTGACACCCAAGTCTACATTCAGGTTTTGTGGACGCTGAATTTCATAAGTATATCCGCCCAAATCACTTTCTTGCGGATCTCTGAGATCCCACAACGTCGTATCGCTACCACCGACCAGAAGGCTATTATTGTTGGTAATTCCTTGTGACAGAATCCCCCACTTTACCCCCATTTCTTTGGTGAAGTCAGTGGTGGCACGTACAATATGCGCCTCAACCATTACCTGCTTGACCTGTACATCGAGCAGATCCACCATATTCCGGATTTTATCGATAAAAGGCTGGGTATCATTCACAATAATGGTATTGGTTCGTGCATCGATAGACACTGAACCACGTGAACTTAATAAACTTTCTTTATCATCATTATTCGTGGTGTTACTTGAACCGCCCGAACTAGATGCACCTTTATTTTGAGTGATCAGTTTTTCAATATCTGTAGCTTTAGCATAACTCAGCTGCATATATTCAGTCTGAATAGGGGCAAGTGCAACGCTCTGCTTCAAGGCTTTTGCCTCTTCCTCTTCTGCCTTAATCAGTTCTGTCACTGGTGCAATCCAGATCACATTGCCATTACGGCGTTTATCCAGGTTTTTGGTTTTCAGTACAATATCCAGTGCCTGATCCCAAGGCACTTCTTTTAGGCGCAAGGTAATATTGCCTTGTACACTATCTGCTGCCACCATATTGATATCGGTAAAATCAGCCAAAAGCTGTAGTACACGACGTACTTCAATATCCTGGAAATCGAGTGAAATTTTCTTGCCGCTATAAGCCACGGTCTTCGGACGTAGCGGACTCTTGGCTTCCGGACGTTTCAAACTGATGGTCAGCTTATTATCCGTTTGATAAGCCATATATTCATAGCTTTCCCCGGACTGGATCGTAATCATGCCTGATCCATTTTGATTCACTGCATCCACACTCGACACAGGCGTCGCAAAATCATTCACATTCAGACGACGGGTCAAATGCGTCGGGATCTTCGTGCCTAAGGTTCGAACAATGATTTTAGTTCCCTGCTGCTGTACATCAACCGGGGTATTATTGCCTGCCAGGTCAATCACCACCTGACCTTCACCTTGAGCCCCACGCTGGAAACTGATATTGCTAATTCCCTGAGCTGACTGCTGTAATACCGGTTGAGCTGTCGCGACTGGTGCTGAGTTGATTTTCAGGATAAAGTATTCCCTTCAACTCGCGTAGTAAAGGCACCAGCATCTGCCAGATTAACAGTCAAACGGGCACGTTGTGCATCC
This sequence comes from Acinetobacter sp. YH12151, assembly GCF_013418355.1. Classification (NCBI taxonomy): domain Bacteria; kingdom Pseudomonadati; phylum Pseudomonadota; class Gammaproteobacteria; order Moraxellales; family Moraxellaceae; genus Acinetobacter; species Acinetobacter sp. YH12151. Next base: position 1,919 of record NZ_VPCG01000101.1, read on the forward strand.
GAAGTCACATCGACCGAACTGGCTTCACGTGTTGCCACCGGAATATTGCTTTGTTTTAAGTTTTGTTGGGCCTAGTCAAAATCTAAAATTAGACGTGAAGGTGATTCTAATTGATAGGCCTGTGGCTGTGGTGGCAAACCATTGAACATCACCCGAATTTCAGTTCCTTGTCCAGGAAGCTGCATAGCTACGATATTGGTCACGGCTACCTGCGCGCTAGCTGCTTGCATCACCGCAATCGCAACAGCACCCATTGAAAACGGCTTTGTTGCACAAACCTATCTGTAAAGGCTTTTTCAGCGATATAATTTCCAAATGAATAAGCCTACACAGAAAATCTACCGCACAACCAATTGGCCCGCATATAACCGAGCACTCATGAGTCGCG
>NZ_VPCG01000010.1:0-91577 GCF_013418355.1 Acinetobacter sp. YH12151
GATACAAAATAAGCAAGGTCTTGCTCTACTTTCTTTAAGCTTTCAGTCAAGTATTTCATTGCAAGTTTTTTTAAAATTTAATACCTAAATTGTATATGTTTGACTATATTTGTCAATATAATTATTTACTATCAATCACTCCTTTTTCAAGGAGGGCTGAGGGCAGGATTCAACCAGTTTCAATCTGGGTAATGCCAGTCAGTTAGGGAGTTTAGATCTAAGCTCCTTAATTTTTTAAATCTTTTGCAGAAACAATTATTTTCTAATCTTGCGGTACAATACACCTGATGCCCCAGACCGTTGGGGATGAGGTTTCCAGCTACCCCATATCATTATGAATAACAATAATAAAAAACCAGACAGTTTCCTGCCTGATCTCGATTACTGAATCTGAGGGCTTTTTAATGTGGAAAATAATGTCGCTATTCAACTTCTAAATTAAAGGTCACCGGCCCATCATTGACCAAATGTACTTTCATATCCGCTGCAAAAATACCAGTTTGTACATGTTCAAATTGTGACTTTGCATAGTCAACCAGTTGCTCATACAGCTCTTTTGCAGCAGCAGGTGGCATGGCAGGGCCAAAATCTGGACGTAAACCTTTTTGGGTTTGCGCCATCAGGGTAAATTGCGAAACCAGCAGTAAACCACCTCCGGCCTGACCGACATTCCAGCCCATTTTGCCTTGTTCATCATCAAAGAATCGGTATTTCAATATTTTATCAATCAGCTTTTTACCTTTTTCCAGATTGTCGTCCTTGCTCAGACCCAGAAAAACCAGAATTCCTTTATTTATTTCGCCAGTGGTTTCACCCTCGACCACGACTTTAGCTTCTAAAACTCTTTGTAATAAGGCACGCATTTTACATATTGACTGATAACGATAGATGGGCGTGATTGTAACAAGAATAAAACCTGAAGCAGTATCAGATGCTAATTTTTATGAGTTTTAAATATTTGAAAATCAATTGATTAATTTTTATAAATTCATTAAAACGATTGAAGTGATAAAAATAATCTGTTTTAACAATTTTTAGTTTTTATATATCTTAGCACCTGCAGGAAAGGTAATAAATTGAGAGATTTAGAAATGTTTAAGCGTTCATTACTGGTTGCAATGCTTGCAACTGTCACAGCCACACAAGCTGCTCCTCTAACTAAAGACAATGGCGCGCCAGTCGGTGATAACCAGAACTCAATCACAGCAGGCCCAAATGGTTCAGTCTTGCTTCAAGACGTTCAATTGGTACAAAAACTACAACGTTTTGGTCGTGAGCGTATTCCGGAGCGTGTGGTACATGCGCGTGGTACAGGGGCGTATGGTGAATTCGTTGCAACTAAAGACCTGTCTGATTTAACAATTGCTTCTCTATTCAAGACCGGTACTAAAACTCCAGTTTTTGTCCGTATGTCTACGGTAATTCATGGTAAAGGTTCACCGGAAACCCTGCGTGACCCACACGGTTTCGCGATCAAGTTCTATACTCAAGAAGGGAATTGGGATCTGGTCGGTAACCAGACACCGGTATTCTTCATCCGTGATGCGATCAAATTCCCGGACTTCATTCATGCAATGAAGCCAAGCCCGGTGACAAACGTACAAGATGCCAACCGTGTGTTTGACTTCCTGTCGAGCCAGCCATGGGCTACCAACATGCTGACTTATGTGTACGGCAAACAAGGTGTGCCCACCAGCTACCGCGAACAGGACGGTTTCGGTGTACATGCTTACAAGCTATATAACGACAAGGGCGAATACAAATATGTGAAATTCAACTTCCGCTCGCAACAAGGCGTGAAGGGGCTGAATGTGAAAGAAGCTGCCGTGCAACAGGGCAAAGACTTCAATCACTTGACCAATGATCTTTATAACAACATTTATGCCGGCAACTTCCCGAAATGGGATCTGCATATCCAGGTACAGGATCCAAAAGATCTCGGCAAGTTTGATTTTGATCCACTTGATCCCACCAAGATCTGGCCAACTGACTTAGTTCCAGAAGTGAAAGTGGGGACATTGACCCTGAACCGCATGCCAAAGAACTTCTTCAATGAGACTGAACAGTCGGCATTTGCACCAGGTAATCTAGTTCCGGGTATTGAGCCATCGGAAGACCGTCTGCTACAAGGCCGTATCTTCTCTTACTCAGATACGCAAATGTACCGTCTGGGTGTGAATCACCAGCAAATTCCGGTGAACCGTCCAGTGGTTGCTGTAAATAACAACAACCAGGAAGGTTATATGAACGTGTCTGAGCGTGACTCGGATGTGAACTATGAGCCAAGCCGCAAAGAGCCAAAAGCTGCAACTGCAAAAGCACGTGCGGTACAAACACCATTATCGGGTCATGTACAGCAAATCGGTGTGAAAGAGCAGAACTTCAAGCAGGCAGGTGAGCTGTACCGTTCGTATACTGCCAAAGAGAAAGATGACTTGATTATGAACCTGGCTGCGGACTTAGGTGCAGTAAAAGATTCAGAAACCAAGCACATCATGTTGTCTTATTTCTACAAGGCAGATACCGACTACGGTACACGTATGACCAAAGCGGTGAAGGGCAACATCGCAACGGTCAAAGCCAAAGCAGCACAACTCAAAGACTGATTTTGATTGGTCGATCAGGATTGGTGACTAGGGTTTAAGAATTCACCTCCGCAAAGTCCTGTAGAACTCCAAACCTTTCCTGCACCCTAGGGGGAGTTCTACAGGCACTACGTTTTACTCATCTTATCTAATCTGAATAGAATCATTTTCGATTCATGTCTCTATTTGATTTCTGTTGGAGTTCATCATGAAAGCTATGCAGCATGCAGTTTTAGCCAGTATTCTCGCGATAGGTTCCATATTCGCAAACGTGGCCACCGCCAAGGAGATCTCCCCTGCTAAAACTGTGGACAATATTCAGATGAGCTCACAACAGGAATTAGTTGCATTGTTTTTTGCCGCAGCCAAAACCGGCAATGACGAAGTGATTCATGAATTTCTCAAGTATGGTTTTCCGGTTGATGTACGCAATAGTGCCGGTTTTACCCCACTGATGATGGCGACCTATTATGGCCATCAAACTATTGTGACGACCTTGCTCAATCATGGTGCTGATCGCTGCGCCCGCGACAATAAAGGCAATACCGCATTGATGGGGGCACTGTTTAAAATGGAATTTGCGATTGCCAAACAGCTGCGTCAGGTCGACTGTGATGCCCAAGCCAAGCAGACCGGGCAAAAGACCACAGCCGAATTTGCCAAGGTGATTGGTCAGGAAAAACAGCTGCAGAAAATCATTCAGGAACAGGGGAAAACCCAAGGCCAGTTGTCAAAATAAAACCCATTATACTCTGATACTTTTGTCGCGAATTCAGCTAGCTGTACGTAAATCCTGCAATATTACATAAAATTTTATGCTTTAATGTTGAGATAAGCACAGCGATATTTCCTTAGTTATGGCTCCAATTATCCGTTCCCTGTTAGATACTGACTTGTACAAATTCACCATGTTACAAGTGGTATTACACAAGTTTCCGCAAACGCATAGTGTCTACCATTTCCGTTGTCGTAATCTGGAAGATACAGTCTATCCACTGACGGATATTCTGGATGATCTCAATCATCAACTTGATCTGTTGTGTCAGCTCAACTTCAAAGAAGACGAGTTGCAATATTTAAGAAGTCTGCGTTTTATCAAGAGCGATTTCGTCGATTATCTGGAACTGTTTCAACTGAAACGCCGTTTTATTCAGGCCAGTATCGATAGCGAAGGTCGTTTAGATATCACCATTGAAGGCCCGATGGTTCAGGCAATGATGTTTGAAATCTTCGTACTGGCAATTGTCAATGAACTGTATTTTAGCCGGATCCGTAGTCCTGAAGTGCTGGCTGAAGGTGAGCGCCGTTTACAGGCGAAAATACAATTATTAAAAGAATACGATGCATCGCAACATCCACATGATCCGCCATTTTTAGTGTCGGATTTTGGGACACGTCGCCGTTATAGTTTCGAATGGCAAAAGCATGTGGTAGAAGAATTCAACAAGGCTGCACCACATGTCTTCCGTGGTACCAGTAATGTGTTATTGGCGAAAGAATTGGGAATTACCCCGATTGGCACCATGGCGCATGAATTCCTGCAAGCATTTCAGGCGCTTGACGTGCGTCTGCGTAATTTCCAGAAATCTGCGCTGGAAACCTGGGTACAGGAATATCGTGGTGATTTAGGTATTGCCCTGACTGATGTGGTCGGTATGGATGCTTTCCTGCGTGATTTTGACCTGTATTTTGCCAAACTGTTTGACGGCCTGCGTCATGACAGTGGTGATCCCTATGTTTGGGGTGACAAGGCCTATGCACATTATAAAAAACTGAAAATTGACAGCAAAACCAAAATGCTGACTTTCAGTGATGGTCTGAATCTGGAAAAAGCCTGGAAACTGCATCAATACTTTAAAGACCGTTTTCAGGTCAGTTTCGGGATTGGCACCAACCTGACCAACGACATGGGCCAAACCCCCTTAAATATCGTATTGAAACTGGTGGAATGTAACCGTCAGTCGGTGGCGAAAATTTCGGACAGTCCAGGCAAAACCATGACTGATAATGATACTTTCCTGGCTTATTTGCGTCAGGTTTTCGAGATCACTGAACCTGCTTAAGCACATTTTAGACATGAGCAATTTTAAAAACCGCTTCGCTACAGGGGCGGTTTTTTTATACGAGATGGATTTTTAGCATGACTTATCTAAAATCCTGCTAATCATCTTAAAAGAAACCGCATAAGTGTAAAAATGAGCTGTGCTAAGATCAAAACAATTTGACCCATCATAGCCATGATAACGATGACAGCTTCAGCTTTTAATTTTGGTCTGCTGATCGAGGCAGAAGATTTAGTTCCCTATTTGGGCCATGAAAAACTTCGTATTGTCGACCTCAGCCGGGCTTCTGTGTATGAGCAGTTGCATATTCCACATGCCCTGCATTTACAACCCAAGCTGCTGGTTCGTCAGGAAGATCATACGATGGGGCTATTGCCGGATGTAGAAGGCTTGCAGGCCCTCATTGCTTATCTGAATATTTCGCCTGAGCATCATGTGGTGGCCTATGATGATGAGGGCGGGGCGTGGGCCGGGCGTTTACTCTGGAATCTGCATTGTCTGGGTTTTGAAAATACCAGTCTATTGAATGGCGGGATTCATGCCTGGCTAGGTGCAGGTTTGCCAACCTCGTCCGATCAGGAAATATTTAGCCCGGTGAGTCATTTAGTCCCTGTCAATCTCGAGCAAAAATCAGAGTTTCAGATTGGCTATGATGAATTACACCAGCTCATTGAAAATGAACAAGTTCAACTGTGGGATTGCCGCACTGAAGATGAATATACTGGCCTGCGTCTGGCAGCGCGCCGCGGTGGTCATATTCCGGGAGCACGTCATTTTGAATGGAGTACTGCCCTTAACCGGCAAAATCATTTAAAATTGCAGCCTTTACCACGTACTCAGCAGCGTCTGGAACAACTGGGCTTTGATTTGACTCAGCCGGTTGTGGTGTACTGCCAGTCCCATCATCGCTCAGGTTTGGCCTATATTCTGGGCCGTTTACTGGGCTGGAAAATTCGAGCCTATGATGGTGCGTGGAGTGAATGGGGCAATCGCCTCAATAGTCCAATCGCTACAGGGGAGGTGCCATCTTGAGCATCACATCACGTTTAAAACAACAGTTTTTTATTAAAGCTCAACGATTAGTACCGCAACATCGCCTGTCTCGTGTGGTCGGCAAAATTGCTGCCAGCGAAAACCCGATTATCAAAACGGCTGTAATTACTGCCTTTAAGGCACAGTACGGCATTGATATGTCGATTGCTGAACAGGCCAATGCCTTGAAATTCAAATCATTTAATGAATTCTTTACCCGTGCCCTGAAACAAGGGATTCGTGCAGTTGATCCAGATGCCAGCAGCATTGTTTCACCTGCGGATGGGGCGATTTCCCAGCTGGGTAAAATTGAAAATGGCGATGTGTTTCAGGCCAAAGGTCAAAAATTTACTGTAGAAGCGCTGATTGCTGACCCGCAACTGGCTGAACCCTTCAAGAATGGTGAATTTGCGACAGTATATTTGTCACCACGTGATTATCACCGTGTGCATATGCCATTTGCAGGGACTTTGACTGAAACTTTATATGTACCGGGGGAACTGTTCTCGGTCAATCAGGTCACGGCAGAAAACATTCCGGGCCTGTTTGCCCGCAATGAACGCATGGTCTGCCTGTTTGATACTGAAATTGGCCGTATGGCCGTGGTCTTGGTGGGTGCAATGATTGTGGCTGGTATTGAAACGGTGGCTACTGGCAAGGTCAAACCTTCTGGTCGGATCGAGTTAAACCAGCATGATCTGTTCCTGGAAAAAGGTGCGGAACTGGGCCGGTTCTACCTCGGTTCAACTGCAGTGATTTTATTTGAAGAACATAAAATGCAGTGGGATGCCGCTTTCAAGGCCAATTCTTTGGTGAATATGGGTGAAGCATTGGGGCATACGGTTTAAAGATTTTAGCCTATTGTATCCTCCCCCTTTTTCAAAGGGGGAGGATACAAAAAAAGCGCCATCAGGCGCTTTTTCTCATTTAAATCTTTAGCGTTTCACCACAATCGAATCAATGCCACTGTGTTGCAAGGTCTGCTGGGCAATCAGTGCCGCATCAGCCGAGTCATAAGGGCCTGAGACCACACGATACCAGACTTTGCCATTTTCTACGCTTCTGACCACATCAGCAGACAGGCCATTCAGAATAATTTCCGCACGGCGGGCATCGGCCTGATCCGGATCATCAAAGCTGCGTACTTGCAGAATATAGCTGACCGGAGCTGTAACTGGTGCTTCGCTGACTTCTAAGCCAGGTTCGGTGCTTGCTGCAGCTTCAGGAACTTCAGGTCGAGGTGCTTCTACAATCACCACAGTATCCTGTCTTTTAGCTTCAGGTACCGCCTGTTCAGGAATCGGAGTTACTTGTTGTTGTGGCAACAAATCGTAAAAACGGTAATCCTTATTGGTGTCTTCTTCCTGGACAGATGCTGTAGTCGTTTGAGTTTTAGGCTTAACCGGTTCCCATGGCTTCCACAACATCAGTGCCATTAAAAAACTCAACACGATTAAAATGATCACGAGTGTGCCGAGCCAGGTCGGAATCAGTGGCTTTTTAGGCTTATTCGGTCTTTCAGATACACCGCGTTGCGTTTTTCCAAACACTTGGGATTTCCTCTATATGGGGTTGCCTCATAGAAAAGGCATAACAGTGGTTATGCCTGACTATTATTTCATCCTATGTGATTAAGATCCAAATGTCATTATTTAGATCAAACTGCACACCAGATTTATACTTGAGCTATTTTTTCAAATAGCTGGCAGAATCTAGCCAGGTATTTTCTGAACAGCTAAAACAACAGTTTTCGTTGTGGCTTCGAGTAGAGCTTTTGTCTTGCGAGCATGCAAAACAATCTATACATGCTTACTCAAGCGAAGCTTTCGCCTTGCGAGCATGCAAAGCGGTGCTTTGCTTACATGCTCTCAGGCGCAGACACACCTAAAAGTTCTAAGCCATTACGCAATACCTGACGTACGTTCACTGATAACAGTAAACGCGCCTGAGTCAGTTCAGCATCATCACCGAGTACTTTATTGTCGTTGTACCAGCCGTGGAACAAGGCTGCCAGCTCTTTCAGGTAGTTGCCGATTTGATGTGGCTCATGGCTGTTTGCAGCACGCACCAGAATTTCTGGATAGGCAGCCAGTTTAGCCAGAACTTCAGTTTCAGCATCCAGCTCAAGTCGGGCCGCCAGAGTACGCGCTGCCGCAGCGTCAAAATTCACGCCTGTAGAGGCCGCTTTTTCTAACATACGGCAGATTCGGGCATGCGCATACTGGATGTAATATACAGCGTTGTCTTTGCTTTGCGACACCGCTAAGTCTAGATCGAAATCGATGTGTTGTTCAGATTTACGCATCACATAGTAGAAACGTGCAGCATCGTTGCCGACTTCTTTGCGCAGATCACGCAAGGTCACGAACTGACCTGAACGAGATGACATTTGTACCATCTCGCCACCGCGCCACAGGCTGACAAACTGAACCAGAAGCACCGTTAATTTCTTCGAGTCATAGCCCATCGCATCAATCGCTGCTTTCACACGTGCGATATAACCGTGGTGATCGGAACCCCAGATATCAATAATATCGGTATAGCCACGTTGTAATTTATTCAGGTGATAGGCAATGTCAGAGGCAAAGTAGGTGGTCTGGCCATTACGGCGTTTCACCACACGGTCTTTTTCATCACCAAATTCAGTCGACTTGAACCAGATATTGCCATCTTTTTCGTACAGGAAACCACGTTGATCTAAGGTTTGTAAGGCTTCTTCAATTTTGTCGGTTAATGATTCTTCGCTAAACCATTGGTTGAAAGTGACACCAAATTCGCCCAGGTCATCTTTAATATCATCCAGAATCGCTTTGAGTGCTGCCTGTAGGAAGACACGATAGCCTGTACCAATCAACGCCTGAGAATTAAAGATCAAACCATCAATGTGCTTTTCTTTGTCGCCAGACACCACCACTTTGTTGCCATCTGCATCCAGTTCAGCAGCGAATTGCACATCTTCCGGTACATCTTTATACACATCCGCTACAGGGCGGACATAAGCATCGCCATTCTGGTCAATAATGCTTTGCGCGATTTCTTTGACATAGTCGCCTTGGTAAGCATTTTTCGGGAAGACCAGTTCCTGACCATTTAACTCTAAATAACGCAGGTAAGTTGAAGTGGCCAGAATGTCCATTTGACGGCCAGCATCATTGACATAGTATTCGCGATCTACTTTGGCACCAGTCGCCTCTAAAAGATTAGCAACGGTCATGCCATACGCGGCACCACGACCATGACCCACGTGCAGGCTAGAGGTCGGATTGGCAGAGACAAATTCAACCTGAATGCGTTTGTCCGCATTGACCTGGGTGCGACCATAAGCATCTTGCTGTGCTTGAATTTGATCGAGTACCACAAAGCGCTGGTCTGCATTGAGGAAGAAGTTAATAAAACCAGGACCTGCGATTTCCGCTTTGCTGATATCTGCCACTTCAGGAAGAACAGCAAGCATTTTTTCTGCTAAATCACGCGGCTTCATACCCGCAGCTTTAGAGGCAATCATCGCGATATTTGAGGCGAAATCACCGTGTGTTCGGTCTTTGGTACGCGTCAAACTACTGCTGTTTTTCCAGTCAGATGGGAGGACACCTTCAGCTTGAAGGGATTGCACTGCATGTTCTAGAGCTGCTTGGATTGCCGTGTTCATAATCAGTCGAAAATAAATGTCGCAGAAAAACAGCAAATATAGCAAATTTCATGCTCTTTAGGTAAAAGCATTTCTAGGGAATAAAAATTATACGATCACTCCACAGATTTTTTACAATCTGGTCTTTGGGAGAATGTGATCAATCGGGTGAAAATAACATCAATTTTAATAAAAATGCACCTTCAGAAGTATAAAATTTGGCTTATATTAGTGATCTTAAAATATAGAAAAAGAGCAGTCCGTGGATTCGCAACAACATCCGACCATTATTGGCAATATTCCTAAACTTCCGGCGAAATGGGCACTGATTATTGTGCCGTTTATCTTGTCTGGTCTGATGAGTGGCATCATTTCCATGATCAATATGCTGCGCAATTTAGGCTGGATTGATGGATTCATGCCACTTTGGTTTCACAACTGGATGATTTCCTGGGCAATTGCCTTTCCAGTCGTGGTGACCTTATTACCTTTTGTCCGCAAATTTACCGGACTATTGGTGGATATGTCCGGCCCTCAAGCACCGAAGTGATTGATTAAAACAACTCTGACAATAGTAAGGGTTTCAGCCTTTTAAAAATGCCGATGTGAAAAATAGGGCAGGCAGGTTTTATTTTTAAGGTTGGGCTGATTTTATTCTGTCCCCAAACAGCCTGAATCTGTTGAAGAGCCAAGCTGTATCAAAGAGAAAATGGTTTTTAAATCAGATGCTCCACCGCCGCCCGGATAATCCCGAGCACCAGACCGATACAGGCACCGACCACGACACCATTGACCCGGATCATATGCAGGTCGCCACCGACTTCATTTTCAATCTTGTCGATCATCTCGGTCGAATCCCATTCGTGAATGCGCTCGCTAATGAAACGAATCACTTTTTCACTGTACTGATCACTCAGATCCACCGCGATCCCGCTAAGACGTTTATTCAGCAGCTCACGTACCGAAGCATTCGAGATAATATTTTCTCCGACCTGCTGAATCGCAATTCTGAGATTCTCGGCAATACCGGAATACGGTTTTTGCAAATCCTCTTTAATGGCATCACATAAAATCACCACGGCACCACTGATAAAATTCAGCACCTGCGGGCTATCGAGCAAGGCATCCTTGGTTTCATTCAGACGCTGGCTGGCTTCACTGTGGTTGTCGGCCAGTTGCAACATCCAGTGATGTCCAGTTTCCTCAATTTTAAGCCGCCAAGGATGATCCGGATCGGCCAGCATCGCTTCAACCCTCTGAATGACAGAATCAATGCTGCGTTGCTGCACATCAATCCCGATCCAGCTCGCGCCTTTGGCCAGTTTCCAGACTCCCATTTCCTTGAACAGGTTACGGGTCAGTTCCCGGGTTTCTTCAGGATGTGAGCTCATCCAGGCATGTACCACGTCTAGGCCGCGTTGCAGTACATCCTGATGGAAATCATTTTCGAGTACGGCGCGCAGCATCTCGCTGGCCAGGGTATTGATCTGGGTATTCTTGACCCATTGCACGCTATTATTCTGGATAAATCCGGCAATCTGTTCCTGCCCGACAAATTCAAAAACTTTAGGCACGGTTTGCTGGATCACCTGGGTGACCTGGGCATTATTCTGCGGATTGGCCAGCCAGCGCCCCGCGGCCAGACTCAAGTCGGTACTGGCCAGACTGCGCTGTACAATTTGCGGAGAAAGAAAATTTTCCTGCACAAAACGGCCCATCGACTCTGCAATACGGGCCTTGTTGCGGGGAATGATTTCGGTATGGTCACGTAAAAATTTCGGGATCGGCAAGCGGCCAAAAGGATTACGGAACAGTACGGTAATCGCATACCAGTCAGCCAGACCACCGACCACACCGGCTTCTGCAGAGAGCATCAGGATATGAATCAGCCAGACATATTCGGGCAGCAGCTTGGCAGCAAGCATGAGTGCCAACCAGATCAGTACCGCGACCACCAGCGCGATGGTCGCAAAACGTTTACTGCGTTGTAAGCTCGGTGAGATAGGCTCTGTCTGCATAGATCATCCTGTCAAGAGGGATTGGCCGGTTGCGGTTGCAGCACTGCGCCGGATGGACTTAGACCATATTTAGCCCCAAGTGACTGTAAAATCAAGCGGGCATCAAAGGCATCTTGCGGGGCCTGACCGGCTTTGAAGCATTCAATGGTATAGGCCACCTGTGCAGGATCGAGGGTAACCGTATAAGGCCGATCAAAGAATGGATCTGGCCAGAATCCCGGATAACGGCGGTAATATCCATAGGGATAATAGCTCGGTGCCGGATAGACGACGGCCTGCCGTGGTGGTTGCTGGGTGCGGTTACTTGGATCATTCAGTACCCTGAAAAACTGAAAGCCATTTTGTACGGTCGTCTGTGCGGCTTTGAGCAGGGTGATTTCTTCAGCAGTACCAAAGCTCATATTGGGACGAGCCTGAAAGCTGATGCGATAGGTGCTGCTGTTGAGGGGCGTGGTACTATATTGACCTAACTGATCAAAGCTTAAAGGCTTTGAGGGTGTCGTTGCACAGCCACTCAGACCCACTACCGCAATGAGACCCAGCCCGCAGAGGGTATATTTCATGTTCGATCTCCTGATGCAATGATCCAGTCCAGACAGCGGAGCTTAAAAACTCTTAAAAACTACTGTCTGGCTGGGTCAGGAAAGTTAATTCTTCCGCGGTCGATTCCCGGCCTAAAAGCTGGTTTCGATGCGGATAACGTCCGAAACGGTCAATAATCACTTTATGTCTTAGCTCATAGTCCAATACAGTTGGATTATCCAGCGCTTCAAACAGCTGCAATGCCACTTCATGGATACGTGCTGACTCACTGTGCATAAAGGGCATGTATAAAAAACGGCGGTAGACTGGATCAAGCGCTTGATCGAGTTTTAGCTGGATCATTTCCTGCGCCAGGACCAAAGCCATACCATCTTGAGCAAAAGCACGTGGATCGTTGCGATATAAATTACGGGATAACTGATCCAGGATAATGATTTCGGCCACCCGGCCTGCTGGCGTTTCTCGCCAGGTCCATAATTCGCCTTGTGCGGCCTGCCGATGCAAGACACTAAACTTTTCAGCCAGTAAGGCATCAAAGGCGGCGCTTTTAACAAACCAGTTCGGTTCTGCGGCCGGGGAAAACCAGAAGTCTAAAAAATCTTGATAATTCATATGCTTTATTGTTTGCCTCTGCTCATTTAATTATAAAATCACAAATTTCACATGTCTTATAGAGGAAGTTTGTGTTAAAAAATTGCCAAATTAAAAATCAATAGTTTGCCTGAAAAGTAGGCGGCCTGTCATGTGCCGGCATGAAATCACGGTATACTGATTAAACTGATGATTTTAATTTAATAGTTTAGCCCCTTTAAGCGAGATTGTAATGAGTCAACCTGAACCGACTTCCCAAAATGTGTTACCGACCTGGGTAGAGTCGTCACTCATCAAAGGCATGCTGCGTGGTATTGAGCGTGAAAGCTTACGTATGCAGAGTGATGGTTTCCTGTCACAGGCAGGGCATCCGCGTGCCTTGGGTTCAGCCTTGACTCATCCACATATCACCACAGACTATTCTGAAGCCTTAATGGAGTTTATTACGCCGCCGCAGGACACGATCAAAAAAGCCTTGGACTATCTCACTGATATTCACGCGATTGTGCATCGTCATCTGGAAAATGAGGAAAAACTCTGGCCGATGTCAATGCCCTGCATGCTGGATAGCCGCGATGAAAGTATTCCGTTGGCGCAGTATGGCAGCTCGAATATCGGCTTATTTAAAACCTTGTATCGTCATGGCTTGGGGGTGCGTTATGGTCGCCGTATGCAGACCATTTCAGGGGTGCATTATAACCTGTCTTTCCCGGATCATCTGTTCGAAGCCTTACAGCAGCAGGAGCAGGATGAAGCACTCAAGGACTTAAGCCTGCAGGATTATCGCAGCCACCGCTATATGGGACTGATCCGTAACTTTATTCGTCTGACCCCACTGGTGATGTTCCTGGTCGGTGCCAGTCCGGCAGTCTGCCAGTGCTTTATGACCGGTCGTGATCATCATCTATTGCCCTTGGTAAAAGGCACCCTGTATACCCCTTATGCGACAGCATTGCGTATGGGACGATTTGGCTACCAGAACTCAGCCCAGAAACAGCTCGGCATTCACTATAATAACTTGCAAGACTATCTAGAAGGACTGCAAAAAGCAGTCAAAACGCCGTATAAACCCTTTAGTCGTCTTGGACTGAATGCAGCAGATGGCCAGCCGACTCAGATCAATGATCATGTGCTGCAAATCGAAAATGAATATTACAGTCTGGTACGTCCGAAGCAGGTGCCACAAGAGGGTGAAACCCCATCTCAAGCCCTTGAAAATCGTGGGATTGCCTATGTCGAGCTGCGTGCAGTCGATGTCAATCCATATAGCCCGATTGGCATCAATGAAGACACCGCCGGCTTCCTGGAGGTGGTGGCCTTGTATTGTTTATTGCAGGACAGTCCAGCACTTTTCAGTGAGGAGCAGGAGATCATTGAGCAGAATCAGACCGAAGTGGTAAATCGTGGCCGTGCGCCGAATGCTGCAATTCTGGCAGATGGTCAATGCTATCCGATTGAAGACTGGTGTGCCATACATCTGCAACGCATGCAGCCTCTGGCCGAGCTGCTCAATCAGACCTATGCAACCGACCTGTATAGCAATGCCATGAAAATGATGCAGATTCGGGTTGATGAAGTTGATGCGACTTTATCTGCCCTGGTGGTGGGCGATACACGCACTCAAGGCAGTATGTGGCACTTTGGCCAGCATCTGGCTCAGCAACATAGCAGTGTTTATGAAGCACATCAGCTCAGCCCGGAAACACTGGCTTATTTTGAAGAAATGTCACAAAAGTCATTGCAGCAACAACAGCAACTCGAGCAAGATAGCAGCGTCAGTTTTGCTGATTATTTAGCCCAATATCGATAAAAAATAAGAGGATTCACCATGCAATGGGGTTATCGCTTCGTGAGTGGTATGTTATTTTTGGCTGCTGTCATTGGAATGGCATTTGCCTTATATCTTGAGCATGTACAGGGCCTGGCGCCTTGTCCACTCTGTGTGTTTCAGCGTGTGGGATTAATTGGACTGGGGATCATCTCACTCATCGCATGTCTGCATAACCCTAAATCCAATATCATGAAGGGGCTCTATGCCTTGCTAGGTTCGCTGAGTATTTTATGGTCTGTGGGCGTTGCTGCCCGGCATGTCTGGTTACAGAATCTGCCACCGGATCAGGTGCCGAGTTGTGGTCCTGGCCTGGAATACTGGCTGGAAACCTTGCCAATGCAGTCAGTGTTGCAACAGGTACTCAATGGTTCTGGCGAGTGTGCCACCATTGACTGGACTTTCTTGGGGCAATCTTTGCCGGTCTGGTCTCTGATCTTCTTTAGTATTTTATTGCTGGTCAGTCTATGGCAACTGCTGCGCAAATATAAAACTGCACCGGTTAAACGGCTCAGAGATAAATATTAATAAGTTCGCATTAACAAGCCCTCAATTGAGGGTTTTTTAATGCGCTGAAAGTTAAGTCAGGGCAATACCTTCCAGACTTTCCAGATCAATTGTATATTCACGAATTTGATCAAAGGCTTCATCTTCTACACTTGGATAGAACCAGCGTGCCACCTGTTCGGCGACCAGCGGATGATATTGAATCTCGAAATGGTTCAAGCCATAGAAAATAGCCTTGTGGGCATCCGGCACTTTGAGCTGGAAACGCGGATTGGGATGCTCGCCCAAAGCACTCTTGATACTGACCAGATAGTCGCCAATCACATGCAAGGTCTTGTTCTTACGGTTTTCAAATTCGATGGTGCCTGCAACCAGATAGGTGTCGATATGCGACGGGATCGGGGCCGGTTTACGGTTATCGTCCATGAAGCCGATCCGAAGCGGATTATGTTCCCAGTCATCATCACGGACGCTGCCATGGCGTAAATCCAGAATCCCGTTACTGCGAATATTGACCAGATGGCCAATCAGCCGGATCAGGGGGAAATGTCCGAGTTTGTCCTGCAAGCTAAAACCAAACCGTTCCAGTACAGCACCATGATGCGGTGAACCCAGACAAACCAGATTCTCTACCATATTGACCCAGTCATACACATTCTGCTTACCATAAAACAGCGCACTACGCGAGACCAGACCGCCCATGCTATGCCCGATCAGGTCAATACTGGTAATTCTCGGATTACGAGTGACCAGATCCTGCAAGGTATTGGCCAGGCTGCGACCATTGGCAGAAATCCGCCGTCCGGTGTTGTAGTTTAGATACAGCATGGTATTGCGGTCGCGCTGTGCCAGTAATTTTTCCCCGATTCCTTCATATTTGCGATTTGACCAGTCGAGATGGTTCATACATAAGCCATGCACGAATAGGGTAATCCGCCCGCTTAACTCGCCATTTTGCAATGAACCATAGTGGTCATAGATCACCATCGGCAGCGCCAGAGGATTCTGATATTTCAGCAGATAATCCCCGATAATGCCATTCAGGGCACTGACCAGAAAATGCAAGGAAGGTGTCAGCGGCTTATTATGCAGTTTGGGAAAACGCTCAATAATCTGGCGTAGCCCGGGCGCAATCAGGGTGTTGCCATAATGAAACAGCATGTCATAGGACATTTGATAGAGCCGGGCAATCGATGGAATATTCTGAATTTTTTGTGAATTATTTTCACTTAAACCAAAAATACTCATTAAAATTTCACGTTGAATACTCTTGATCAGTTCCTGAATCACGTCGTTAAAGCGCGTCGTCACCAGCTGCGCCAGACCTTCCAGTACATCGGCCTGACTCGGTGGGGTTCGGTCCCAGCGACAATAGGTTTCATGTAACGGTGTCAAACTTGGCATCTGATGCTGTCCTTTCAATGAGCCGCATGATTTGTCATCTTTCTTTTTAAAGAACTTCGCGGTATAAATTCTTTTTCTTGTCGAGTTTCCAGATATTGAGGCCTTCATTCTAAAATAGCGAGAATTACAGAATACTTCTGGCTTTTTTGTCAGACAATTTAAGTAATTAACGGGTCTGATATTGTAGTGTACTTCACATTTTTTAAATTAAATTTTGATGATGAATGGGTTTTTTGTTGGTAGTTCATGAATATTATTTATTTGCATGGCTTTAAAAGTAATGCCCACTCGATCAAGGGGACATTGCTGCAACACTACTGTGCAAAATACTCCGGGGTTCAGGTGCATTTGCCTGATTTAAATATGTCGCCACTGGCTGCGATTCAGCAGCTTTCCGAGCAGATTCAGTCAATGCAAGATGTGGCGCTGGTGGGCAGCAGTCTTGGCGGATTCTATGCGACATATCTGGTCGCACAGCATGCTGTGCCTGCTGTACTGATTAATCCGGCAATGCGACCATGGCAACTGTTTCGTGAACTGTTTGACGAGCAACTGCCTTTGCAGGTGCATCCGAACTGGTGTCTGGATGATGCAGATCTTCGACAACTGCAACAATTGGCCCTGCCAGTTGCACAAGATGCAGACAAAATACTGGTTCTACTGCAACAAGGCGATGAAGTTTTGGATTATCGTGAAGCACATCGTTATTATAGTGCTGCGCGTCCCCCTGCAATGCTGATGACCGAAGCGAATGGCAGTCACGGGATGGATGATTTTGCGGAGAAAATTCCGCTGCTCTTACAGTTTTTGTTGGACTGCATAAAAAAGGAAACCGAATAACGTGTCTCAATATACGGCTCAATCTCTTGAAGTTTTATCTGGTCTGGATCCGGTACGTCGTCGTCCGGGCATGTATACCGATACCTCTCGTCCGAACCATCTGGCGCAGGAAGTGATTGATAATGCTGTCGATGAGGCCTTGGCCGGACATGCCAACAAGATTACCGTCACGGTCTGTAAAGATGGTTCATTATCTGTCGAAGATAACGGTCGTGGTATGCCAGTCGATATTCATCCCGAATATGGTCAAAGTGGTATTGAAATCATCATGACCAAACTGCATGCCGGTGGTAAGTTCAGCACCGATAACTACCAGTTTTCCGGTGGTTTGCATGGCGTGGGGATTTCAGTCGTCAATGCGCTTTCGACCCGTGTAGAAGTTGAAGTTCAGCGTCAGGGCAACCTGTATAAAATGGCCTTTGAAAATGGTGAGCCGACGGCTCCACTTGAAGTGCTGGCAGGCAAGGCGCCTAAACGTGCCTCGGGAACTACGGTACATTTCTGGCCTGAAACCAAATACTTCGATTCACCCAAATTTGCCTTAAAAGCTTTAAAGCATAATCTCAAAGCCAAAGCGGTTTTGGCTGCGGGCTTACAGATCAATTATGTTGACCAGATCAATGACGAAAAGATCAGCTGGCAGTTTGAAAATGGTCTGGTCGACTATTTGATGGATGAGCTTGAGGATCGTGAAATCATTCCTGCACCGGCTTTTGTTGCAACAGGTGACGCTGAGCGTGCCAGTGCCGAGTTTGCGATTTGCTGGAATGTAGAAGGCGGCGATAGCATTCAGGAGTCCTATGTCAACCTGATTCCGACCGCGCAGGGCGGTACCCATGTCAATGGTTTACGTTCAGGCGTGACCGATGCCATGCGTGAATTCTGTGAGCTGCGTAATCTGTTACCGCGTAATATGAAACTCTCTGCGGAAGATGTCTGGGATGGTGTCAACTATATTCTGTCGCTGAAATTCCAGGAGCCGCAGTTCTCGGGACAAACCAAAGAGCGTCTGTCGAGTCGTGAAGCCTCAGGTACGGTGCAGAATATTGCCAAAGATGCATTTGCACTCTGGCTAAACCAGAATTCTGATATCGCGATGCAACTGGCTGAAATGGCCATTTCCAAAGCGGGTCGCCGTTTAAAAGCCGCGAAAAAAGTAGAACGTAAAAAAATTGTGGCCGGTCCAACCTTGCCGGGTAAATTATCCGACTGTGTTGGACATGATCTGGATCAGTCGGAACTGTTTATTGTGGAAGGCGATTCTGCGGGTGGTTCTGCCAAACAGGCGCGTGATAAAAACTTCCAGGCGATCATGCCCATTCGCGGTAAAATTCTAAACACTTGGGAAGTCTCTTCGGATGAAGTTTTGGCATCGCAAGAAGTACATAACATCGCGATTGCGATCGGTGTCGATCCGGGTTCAGATGACCTGTCCGAGCTACGTTATGGCAAAATCTGTATTCTGGCCGATGCCGATTCCGACGGTCTGCATATTGCAACTTTGCTCTGTGCCCTGTTCGTCAAGCATTTCCCGACCTTGGTGGAAGAAGGGCATTTATTCGTTGCCATGCCGCCCTTGTATCGGATTGATGACAACAAAGACGTGCACTATGCCCTGGATGATGACGAGCTCAATGGTATTTTGAAAAAATGCAAAAGCAAAAATCCGCAAATTACCCGATTCAAAGGTCTGGGCGAGATGAATGCCAGCCAGTTACGTGAAACGACCTTAGATCCAAATACACGCCGTTTGGTGCAGCTGGATTTGGATGATAGTCATTTTACCGCAGGTTTACTGGACAAGTTACTTGCGAAAAAACGTGCCAGTGACCGTAAGGAATGGTTAGAGCAAAAAGGCAATCTGGCAGATATTATCGTGTAATAGCTCTCTTTTTTAGATCAAGAGCCCGCAACTGCGGGCTTTTTGCTGGCTTGAATCTAAGCCCTATTTTTTCGATCTGAGCACTGACATTTTTATATCTGAAACCGATTAATTCTCTACTTTTAAGAAAACTCCTGCCGCTGAAACATTATGCCCAAAGCCACAACCTGAATCACCACTATTCTGCTTAAGCACTGCACGACTTCCGAGTTTGGCATCAAAGCCGAAAGAGATATCGATTTTGCAGTCTTCAGAGCGATATTGTGCCTGTGTTTTATTCAGTGGCATCGTGGTATTAAATCCACCTAGATTTGGTCCATAAATCAAACTGCGTAAGCCCATATAGAGACCTTCATATTCGATCGCATAATGTTGCTGCTGTTTGACAATTTTCAGCGTACTCCAGGCACCAAAACCGGCATGCTGTACATAAGTACCTGCAAGTTGAGTGTCCTTTTTAGGCGGAGGAAGCTGTTTTAAATTAAACTGACTACTTTTAGCATCGGGGTAAACGGAGAACCAGGCACGTGCCCATTGAGGCTTGCCAAGTTTGCTATAGCTTAAACCCACATTATTAAATGCTGTTGTAATGGCTTGTTCAGAGAAAGAGGTTTTAGCTTCATCCCGGTTCATTTCACAAAAAGATGACCAGGCAGCTTGTTGCTTAAATTGTGCTATGGCCTGTTGATAGTGTTTTTGATCATAGAATTTTTTGCCATTATTGGCGTAGCTCTTCACTTTGCTGCAGCTTGTACGAAGTTCTTTTTCAAAATCTGAATCGGCAAAAGTTAGTGTACTTAAAGTTAAAATACCAATACAACATAGAGATTTATACATTGTTTTACTCTGGACGGCTTTGATCTGAATAAAACATAGCCAGCTTTGGAAGTAAATAGAGTGTCTGTTTCGATACCAGTTTAAAAAAAGAGAAGCCGGTCTAAATAACAGGAGATTTAAAGAGCCGTTACTTCAGCCTGCTCCAAATTCAGTTGTAATAGCACCAGATCGCGCCATTGACCAAACTTTTGTCCAACTTGCTGCATATAAGCACTTTGCACAAAGCCCAGTTTTTCATGCAGGCGAATCGACGAGATATTTTCTGAATCAATCGCTGCGACCATGATATGCAATTGCTGTGCTTGAGCCTCTTCAATTAAATGCTTTAATAAGCTAGAACCCAGACCTTGTCCTGCATAATCCGGATTTAGAAAAACTGAATGTTCTACCGTGTGTTGAAAGCCTTGAATACTACGAAACTGGTCATAGCAGGCATAGCCAACAACACGCTGATCTCGTCTATCTTCAACCACAAAAACCGGGAAATTTTGATTCTTCAACTGCTTAAACCAGATTTTAAAATAGTTCAAATCAAAGGCTGTTCTGTTCCAGGTCGCAGTGCCATGTAGCACTTCTTGATTATAAATCTCGAGGATGGTTTCAAGATCATGTTCGGTCGCAGGTCGAATGTCAAAATCAGGCATATTCTTGTTCTGGTAAGGTTGATCTGAAATCACAGTTTAAAAAAAAGCAGAACCGGAGTTCTGCTTTTGATCATACATCAATTAGAAATGGTATTTAACCAATGCACTAACATCATTTTGATCTAAGCCTTTAATGGCATATTTATTGTTCCAAACTGAATGTTCAATACCCACATACAATTTTGTTTCTGGAGAAATGTGTTTGCCTACATTCCATTTGTACTGAGATGTCCAGTTTAACTCACTTGCGTGACCATTCTTTTCAGCTGTTGACCAGTCTAAGAATGCATCAGCCAAGAACTCTTCACCGCCAATTTTAAATGGGACTGCGTAAGTGATCGTCATTTGATAATCATCTTCACTGCCATCATTGTCGGCTTTATAGAAGTTGATGGTTGCATAGTTGGTATAAGGGATCGCTAAATTAAAACCAACACCATATAGGTAGTTGTTAAAATCACTACCCTTGGCACTGTTGCCTTCCCAAGTCGTTGCAATCAATATGTCTGTGATAGGGCCTAGTTCAAGTTTCTGGCCAGTTACCGCGCCAAGGCTTAAACGTGGTGCAACTTCAAAATAGGTTTCGTTACCATTTGGATCATTGTTGGTACGATCCGCAAAGGCAAAGAAATCGCCATATTTAAAACCAGCGGCATATTCAGCAGTAACTGTGCTTTGCTCAATTTTTTCATCTTGAGTTGAAGGTACTTTATAGTTTTCACCATAAAGGCCGGTCAGGCTAAAGTCTTGCCAGATTGGTTTTGCCTGGGTAAATGTTGCAGTGGTAGCCAATGCACAAAGTGCCGCGAGTTGTGTCAATTTCATTTAAATCTCTCCCCCAAGAAAGCAGAGTAAGCATACAGATTAATGCGTAAAAATAAAGTTAAAATTGATCGCTGACCTAAATATATTTCAGTCCTCATGAGTTGAATGCAGACGATCATCTTCCTCAGTTTTCATTGTTTTTCGCTGATGTTTTTCTAAAGCATTATTTTTTAAATAAAGTTGAATATGTAGCGCCTTAAAAGACTGAATGTATAACTAAAAATATAAAATCACTTCAATTCAGGATGATTAACTTAAAAAACAAGTATAGAAGGAATGTACAGATTATTTGGCAATTAATTTTAGGCTGAGGCTGAACAGCTTTGTTCAGTTTGTGTAATGAGATTAGTTTTAAAATCTCAAATGACCGTCGTTTTATAAGCCTGTTCTCAGCCCCTTCAAGTAAGATTGAACGGTCTTATATTTCAATTGAAAATCATTTTTGCAGGTTGTTATTTTAGAATGACGAAGGGGTATTTTTCCTGATTCTGCAAAAGTAACTAAATAAGGATAAAGCATATGATCTATTCAGGACTGTAAGGCTTACTAGATGCAGATCTTATAAGAAAAATTATTAGATAAAAGTGAGCTAATTTCGATAAAAAATACTTTTAATTCCTCTTTTTTAGGTTTTCTGGTCGAGTGTTATTTAAGCGATTTATCGGTCTGGCTAAAAAATTATTTCGAATTAAATCGTGTGAAAGGTTTTGAAATTACCAGTTGAAAAATCCTGCATTTTTGAGCTGAGTAAGCAGTTGTCACAATGGATTATTCTTTTGCTAAAAAACCAAAATATCACTTGCATATTTCCCAGATACAGCCGATATTCAAGATATAAGGACACGATTCTGCAGACTCAAAAATGTGTTCATCATTCAAAGTGGAGGGTGTAATTCCAATCATTTGAAGAAGTGAAATGCGATGCGAAACAGCAAGCTACAAACGTGCCAAGATAAAAATTTTTGCACTCAAAAAGTTACAAAGATTGAGGATGGTAATTTATGAATATTGAACTTCGTACAGATAAACACATTCAGAATAGCGAGCGTTTAATTGATTATGTACGTGAAGAATTAAATCAAGAATTCCAGCGCCATAGTGAGCGTATTACTCATTTTTCAGTCCATCTCAGTGATGAAAATGGCGCCAAAGGCGGTGATGATGATATTCGCTGCATGATAGAAGCGCGTCCTGCAGGGTTAAAACCCGTGGTCGTCAATCATCGCGCTCACAATGTGGATACTGCCATTCGTGGTGCGATTGACCGGCTAAAACGCAGTCTGGAACATGTGATTGAGAAAAAAGACAATGTTCGTCCTGGTGCCTTAGCACTGGCAGATACAGATACTGCAGCAGAGATTGACGAGTAATGCTGACCGATTTTAAAAAGCCCTGCGGGGCTTTTTTTGTATGAAATAAAAATATAATAGTGAGAAGCGCAACAAAGCCGCACGTTATTCGGCATAATAGTCGAAAACGAATGAAAGTGAGCTCCATCATGTTAACTGCGCAACAACAGCTTTTTGTGCAAGCACTCGAAGAATTAAATCTGGATCAGGTAAAGCAGCTTTTGGCAGATGGACTCAATCCAAATTTTATTGATCATGACAAAGGCCCGGTAATTTCGGTCTGGTCAGATGGTTTATTTAAATGGTGGGAAGAGGTATGCGAGTTATATGAAGCCGGCACCCCACTTTCAGCTGAAGAAAAACAGGCAAGATTGGCTGTACATTTACAAATTCTGGAAGAATTGATCCAGGCCAAAGTGAATTTGCATCTCTGGGATGCAGAAGAAATTTATGGCCCATTATGGGATGCTGCAAGTGCCGCATGTGCACCTGCCGTGCAGCGTTTACTCGATGAAAAAGTTGATCCAAATAGCAAAGATGAAGATGGCATGACCATTTTATCTTCGATTAGTGACCTGTTCTTCGATTGTGATTTTGATGAAATTAACTGGTCAGAAGCCTTGGATGAAGAAAAACAGACGCTAGAACTCCTGCGTAGTCATGGCGCAAAAATGAGCAAAGAACTGGGTTAAATTTTAATAAAGAGCACCAAGATGACAATATTAAAAACTTTGGGTTTAATTGCACTGACTGGTTGCAGTGCATCACTTTTCGCAGCAGATTTTGAATTTGATCGACCAGGTGAAGGTCTCAGTACTGGAATTACTCCAGTCGGAAATGTCGCTTGGGAGCAAGGCTTGCCTACAGCGCGTTATAGCAAGTCAGGCGATCAGACCGCGACCACACTCAGTGCAGATATGTTGTTACGTACCGGACTTAGTGATGGTCTGGAGTTGCGTCTGGGCTGGGAAGGCCCTGTCTGGTCACAAGTCAAATCCAATGGTCAGACGAATGAAAATGATGGTCTGGGCGATGTCAGTATTGGTCTGAAAAAAGCCATTGATCTGGATGATGACAAACTGAGTCTGGCCTTGCTGGCCGAAGCAGTTATTGCGACAGGCAATGCCGGTTTCAGTAATGAAGAAGATATTTACAGCCTGGGTTCTGTCGTATCGTACCAATATAATGACTTGGTCAGTACCGCATTGACTATGCGTTATGAATGGCAGGACAGCAATTGGGCCATAGCTGCGATTCCATCGATCGGCTACCAGATCACCGATCGCTGGTCAGGCTATTCGGAACTGATTTACCGTAAAGCTGAAAGCATCGACAATGAATACGCGCTTGGCACTGGGGTCATGTATGCCTTAAATGATCGTGTCCAATTAGATGCGAATGTCGGTGTGGATCTGGATGGTGCAGATCGAAGTTACTTCTCAGGCCTAGGTTTCTCTGTGCTGTTCTAAGTTATTCAACTCACAGATGATGAAATACTCGCAGTTCCCGACCTGGGGGAAAATGCTTGCCCCGGTTATTTTGGGAAGCACCTTGTTCAGCAGTCCTGCTCAGGCGGAAACTGCATTGTTGTCTGCCGATCAGGCTTTTCCTGTGAGTGTGATCTCAACCAGTCAACAGCAGGCTGAACTGAGCTGGCAGATTCCGGACAACTATTATCTGTATCAGCATAAAATAGAAGTGCGGCAGGGCAATCAGCCTGTATTGCTTGAATTACCGCCTGCTAAAGATCTGTATGATGACAACTATGGGCATACCCAGGTGTATTATCAGCAGTTAAAGTTTCAGATTCCGACGCAGGCCAACCAGTCCTATCAGGTGAGCTGGCAGGGCTGTGCCAAAGACCGAATCTGTTATCCGCCGCAAAGTATTCAGTTCAAGACAGATCTGTCAGGTCTGGTGCAATTTGAAGCTGCCGGCCCAGGAAGCAAGCGCTTACTTGATCTAAACGGGTCATCACTACAACACAATACCCTGTTTAATACAGCGGCTTCCTCAGAATCTACAGCGGATGCATTTTCTGCAACCTCTAGCGGGCAACCCGCAGTCGGTGCGGCACAAGACCAAAAATGGTCAGCTCAATTGCTTGAACGCTCTTTGGGTTATGGACTGTTACTGTTCTTTGGCTTAGGAATCTTGCTGGCTTTTACCCCATGTTCCTTGCCGATGCTGCCGATCCTGACCTCGCTGATTGTACGGGACAGCAAAGGTGTCAAAGCCTGGATGATCGCCCTGACTTTTGTCAGCAGTATGGCCGCGGTCTATGCGGTGCTGGGTTTAATTGCGTCTTCGGCCGGCCTGAATTTCCAGCGTTGGTTGCAGCAACCCGGTACCCTGATTGCGTTTAGTGTGTTGTTTGTCCTGTTTGCCCTGAATCTGTTTGGACTGTTTGAAATCAAACTGCCACAACGTCTGGTTCAGCGTCTGGATCGGGCTCAGGCCATGCAGCAGGGTGGTAGTTTGGTCAGTGCTGGAGTCATGGGCATGATCTCGGCGCTGCTGGTCGGGCCATGCATGACCGCACCGTTGGCGGGTGCACTCTTGTTTATTTCCCAGACCCAAAGCCAGTGGCAAGGTGCCTTGCTGCTATTTACCCTCGGTTTTGGCATGGGCACACCTTTACTGTTGGCCAGTATTTTGGGTGCACGGGTACTACCTAAAGCCGGGCACTGGATGAATCAGATCAAAGTGCTCTTTGCCTTTATCATGCTGGCGCTGGCACTGTATTTTATTCGCCCACTGATTTCAGAAGCGACTTTACAGTGGTTATCCTTAGGCTTGGGCATGGTCTTTGTGACCTATGTACTGTTCCGGATTTTCTGGCATCGTACCAGTCTGAGGTGGTTGTATATCCTGTGTCTGGTGATAGCGCTGCCTTATATCAGCTATAGTCAATATCAGCATAGTCAGCGGTTTTTTGTTGAGCAGTCCAGTACAGAAGCCCAGTGGCATGTGGCACGCAGCGCAGCAGAATTTCAGCAGATTTTGAATATAGCACCGCAAGGGCAAAAGATCGTGATTGATGTCTATGCCGACTGGTGTGTCGCTTGTCAGCCGATTGAACATCGTATTTTAAAATCTGCACAGGTACAGCAGGCTCTGGCACCTTATTTCCTGATCAAGCTGGATTTAAGCCAATACAATGCCTCGCATCAAATGCTGTTAAATCAATGGGAAATTCTGGGACCACCAACCTATTTATTTCTGAATGAGCAGCAACAGGAAATTCGCGGTTTACGTTTGACCGGTGCTTTTAGCGAAGCAGAATTGCTGGCCCAGCTGCAACGTCTGGCTCAAAGCTCAACTCCATAATCTTCATAATCATCGAAAAAGCTGAACCCGTTTAAGAAACCTGCATCTGTGCAGTCACCGGTTCAGCATAGGCTTTGACCCGATTACGTCCACCGGCTTTGGCCTGATAAAGCGCCTGATCGGCCTGACTGAGTAGCTGTTGTGGGCGTAACTCGGCTTTGGAAATAGCAATTCCGAAACTGGCAGTCACCGGAATCGGCTCACCTTCATCACTCATCATCTGTAATTGCTGAATCGCGCTGCGGCAGCGTTCTGCTACTTGTTTGGCTTTTTCCAGACTGGTATTTTTCAGCACCAAAATGAACTCTTCACCGCCAAAGCGGCCCACTACATCACTTTCGCGTAACTGTTGGCTTAATACAGCACTGACTTCAACCAAGGTTTCATCGCCCTTATGATGACCATACAGATCATTAATTTTCTTAAAGTGATCCAGATCTAAGAGAACCAGGGCGTAATGGGGTACAGCCGTAGCATTGAGCTGATCCAGACATTGATTGATACTGCGCCGGTTAAACAGGTTGGTGAGCGGATCGATCTGGCTCAGCTGTTTGATCAGCTGCTCGCGATGCCGCCACTGACTGAGCAGAATCTCGAATAACACCATGCAGACGGCCAGAATTGGCAAAATGAAATACAGCATCGATAACAGCCAGAAACCATTATAGAAAAGCTCGCCATCGAGATTAAATAGCGGTGAATAAGGCAATTGATGGCTGAAACTTAAATAGGCACATCCGCCTAGGAAAATGGATGCTGGAATCAGCATGCTATAGACCAGTGTGCGATGGAACAGCACCAGTCCCACCATAATTAAACAGACATAGGAGGTCGTGGCCACAGGGCTGATCACCCCCACGACATAGGCATCACGGCACAGCGAAATCACAAAAGTACCCACTGCCATGTAGGGCAGATAACGTTCCACCAGAGGATTGCTCTGAAATTTATAACAGGGATAAATCAGTGCCAATAAAATCGCTAAAAAGCTGCTGTTCAGGATAACTTGGGTATGAACCCGTTCTAACTGAACATATTGCCAATACTCTGGATTGAATAAAACAAAGATATCCCAACCGAGCCAGGTCAGATGTACGCCGCAGCCCAAAGCCAGCATCAGGATGCACTTTTTGAGAATACTCCAGTTCATCACGACTTCATCTTCGACCAGATATTTCGTGATTCTGTGTTTGATTATTTTTTGTAATACAGGCGATATTCGCTTCATGTTGTCGGTCTGACTTAAATTATTATGGCAACTTTTTAAGATTTATTGACTATTTATAGCTTTATTTACATAAGATAACATAAGTTTTAACGCTTGATAAACCACAATATTTAAGGCGTCTGCAAAATAGGAATTTCTAATATTAAAGCTGGTTTTGTTCTAAATTCAGAATGATGTGTTTTATCTGTGCTAATTATTTCATGCAACCTAAGCCTTAAAATGGCTGCATTAGTTAGATAGCCCCATAGATGAGAGCGAAGCCATGAAAGTTTTACAGATTGATTCCAGTATTTTAGGCGATGCCTCTATTTCGCGTCAGCTGACTCAGGCGTTGGTGAGTCAGTTACAACAAAAACATGCTCAGGCCATCGAGCTTGAATATCTCGATCTTGCTGCACAGCCGATTCCACATCTCACGGCTGAAATTTTAATGGGTCAGAATGCAGAACAGACTGCATTAGGCGAAGACATCCTGCAGCAGTATTTACAGGCAGATATCGTGGTGATTGGCGCGGCCATGTATAACTTCGGTTTGCCATCGACCTTAAAAGCCTGGATTGACCGGATCTGTGTGGCGGGACGTACGTTTAAATATACCGAACAGGGCCCTGTCGGTCTGGCTGGCAATAAAAAAGTATATATTGCCAGCAGCCGTGGCGGAGTTTATGGGGAGCAAAGTCCTGCCGATTTTCAGGAAGCTTTTTTGAAAACCGTGTTTAACTTTACCGGCGTAACCGATATTGAAGTGATTCGTGCGGAAGGCGTGAACATGGGCGAAACGATCAAGGCACAAGCCTTAGAGACGGCATTGCAGCAGGTTCAAGCCATCTAAATATCCAAAAACAACTCAAAAGGTCAGCCTATGCTGGCCTTTTTTATATGGGTAAACAGTGATTAATCTCGATCCAGACGGTGCGCGAAGGCTGCCAGATCGCTCAGCGCCTGTTGGGCTTCCTCAAACCAGGCACTGAACATCTGAAAGTTATGCCACATGCCGGTATACAGTTTAAATTCCACATCGACACCCGCCTGTTCGGCTTTTTCCTTAAAACGACTGGCATCATCCAGTAGAATTTCCTTGGAACCGACCTGAATATGAGTTGGGGGCAAGCCGCTTAAATCGGCGAAAAAGGGCGAAACTTCCGGATCACCCCGATCGATGGCACGCGGGACATAATATTCAATGCCAGTTTCAACTGTTTCCGGAGACAGCAGGGCATCATGTTTCTGGTTATAGCGCAACGATTCACTGGTCAGGGTCAAATCCAGCAAAGGAGACAACAGAATCAAACCACTCACTTGTGGGAGGTTTTCTTTTTGTAATTTGAGCGCCAAGGCCAGCGCCAGATTGGCCCCACAAGAATCACCGGACAGGATGATATCTTTGGCCTGAACGCCTTGATCGAGCAATAAGTTATACACATCAAACAAGGCTTCCAAGGCCTCTGGATAGGCAGATTCCGGTGACAGCGGATAATCTACATGCAGTACCTGCATCTGGGTTCGAGCCGCAATTTGAGTCATAAAGGCACGATGGGTATTTAAAGAGCCTAAATAAAATGCCCCGCCATGAATATGAAAAATCAGCTGAGTCGACTCTTGCTGCGGCTTAATTTCCTCTGCGCGCAGACCCGCCAAACGTAGCGAACGAATCTGTACGGTTTTGTCTTGTGGAAAGAGTTTGCACATCTGCTCCAGTGCAATGCGCATTGAACTCGGTGGAAGATTGAATCTGCTCGGGGCACGAATGACTGTCTTTAAGATGCTTTCTGTAATTAATTGTTTTGTTAACGGGCTTATCTTCATTTTCCTTCCATCTTTTTGTGCTTTTATTGATCATGTAGATTATTTACCAACCATATTTACAAGGTTACACTAAATAGTCACAGCTAAAAATTGAAAAATTGTTGTGACTTTTTAATACTACAGAGGTCTATTTTCAGACTAAGGAAATGAAGAAAAATGAAAAAAATAGCGCTTATGTTAGGACTACTAGGCTTATCTGTACTGGCAAATGCCGCAGATCCTTTAAATGGCACGGTTTGGAAAACCATTGATGATAAAACCAAGCAGCCTAAGGCCATGGTTAAATTTACTGAACAAAAGAACGGTACGTTGTCAGCAAGTATTCAATCTGTGTTAACACCAGGTGAAGAAAATGCCTGTACCAAGTGTGAAGGTCCGTACAAGAACAAGTCACTCAAAGGCTTGACCATTGTGAAAGGTCTTAAGAATTCAGGTGGTACCAGCTATGACAGTGGTTCAATTCTGGATCCGCAATCTGGTAAAACTTACAAACTGAAAGGCCAACTGGCAGATGGTGGCAAGAAACTTGAGCTTCGTGGCTTTATTGGTGTGGCAGCATTAGGCCGTAACCAGACTTGGGTTCGTGCAAACTAATCCAGTTCGATAGAAAGATAAAAGCCTGACTGCTGTCAGGCTTTTTTGTATGAATTATTTAGGATAATAATTAATTACTTAGGGTGCGATAAGCCGCGTCATCAAAACCGGCAATAAAACCTGTGGGCGTGGCCAAGATCGGACGTTTAATTAAACTGGTATGAGTGCTTAATGCGGCAATTAAAGCATCTTCACTGGACAGCGCCGTTTGCTGCTGTTCTTCAGTCAGTTTGCGCCATGTGGTTCCTTTTTTATTTAATACCACATCCTGACCCAGCGCATTCAGCCAGACTTTAATGGTATCAGCATCGATGCCCTGTTTCTTATAGTCATGAAATTCATAGCTCAACCCCAGCTCAGTCAGTAGGTCAAAAGCTTTTTTCATCGAATTGCAGTTTTTAATCCCGTAAATTTTTAACATATTCGCCATCTAACACATCTTAAATCATGGCCTAGCTTAACCAAATTCGCAGCAGTCGACCATGCAAAATAGAATGATTAGAAAACAATTTAAAATAGGGAGGCAGAATCGTCATCAAAATGACATCAATGCGCTTTAAAATGACCAGCAAGAAAAACAACAATAAAAAAAATAATAATTTTAGGCAGTGGAAATAGAAAACCCGCATTTAATCATCCTGATCATGCGGGTCTCAATTCAACGTCCATTGTCACATCCATGAAAAACAAGCTAAATGTTCTAGTTTGTTTTATTTTCTTCCTACGGCGTCCTGTCCTTATATTGTCATCCTGACATGTCCCTGTGCCGTGAGGCTATAATGCTCTGTTATGACATCGAGATAAACCCAAAAAATACGTCATGTCATGTAAGCAATAAGCCTTAATTGAGTGAACAGGTGTGCACTCAATTGATAGGTATCTTTTATAGTTTGTAGTCGATGATCACTGGGGCATGATCGCTAAACCATTGTTCCTTATACACCCAGGCATTGACGGTACGCTCTTTCCAGTCTGGTGAGCAGGCCTGATAATCAATCCGCCAACCGACGTTCTTGGCTCGGGCTTGTCCGCGGTTTGACCACCAGGAATACAGTTCAGCTTCTTTGCGTACTTCGCGGAACGTATCGACATAACCGAGTTCATCATAGATATGATCTAGCCAGGCGCGCTCATGTGGTAAACAGCCGGAAGATTTCTGGTTGCCGGACCAGTTTTTAATATCAATCCGTTTATGCACGATGTTGTAATCACCGCAGACAATCACCGATTTATTTTCATCGCGCCATTGTTTCAGGATTTTGGCATATTCTTCCAGAAAGTGATCTTTACGCGCTTGTGCTTCATCGCCTGATGAGCCGGAAGGTAGATACAATGAACAGATATGGGCCGTTTGCTCCAAACCTAAATCAAATTCGGCTGCAATAAAACGGCCTTGCGAATCTGCCAGTTCAAAGCCCAGACCATCGGTTAAAGAGACGAAGGGCAGGCGGCTATAAATCGCGGTACCGGCATAACCTGGACGTTCGGCAGGGAATAGATGAGTATACCAGCCTTCCGGTTTAAATTTATCGGTCCACTGCACATGGGTGATCCGGCTTTCCTGCATACAGATCACATCGGCATCCGACTGTTCCATCCATTCCAATAGGCCTTTGCTCACCGATGAGCGTAAACCGTTGACATTAATTGAAACGACACGAAGAATTTTTTGATCACCTGGATAGCTACTCTTTGGTATCATGCGCAAGTCTTACCTTAATTAATGGATTTAGGAGCACCTCATGCCAACGCCAGCTCAGTTTAACCCGCAAGCTTTTATCGAACTCGCATTATCACGCGGTGTGCTTAAATTTGGTGAGTTTACTTTAAAATCGGGACGTGTGAGTCCCTATTTTTTTAATGCGGGTCTGCTGAATGATGGTGAAGCCTTGACATTGCTGGCTTCTGGCTATGCAGCAAAATTAACGGTATGTGACCATGTGGAAGTGGTTTTTGGTCCTGCATATAAAGGTATTCCTTTTGTGGCAGCGACCGCTGTGGCGCTATCACAAAATCATGGGGTGAGTGTGCCTTGGGGTTTTAACCGCAAAGAAGCCAAAGATCATGGCGAGGGTGGCGTACTGGTGGGTGCTTCTGTAGCAGGTAAAAAAGTCTGGATCATTGATGACGTGATCACGGCAGGAACAGCGATTCGTGAAGTCGTGACAATCTTGAAAAATGCCGGTGCACAAATCGCAGGTGTTTTGGTTGCACTTGACCGTCAGGAAAAAGGTCAGGGCGATTTATCTGCCATTCAGGAAGTGCAGCAAGAGCTCGAGATTCCTGTACATGCCTTGATTACCATGAAAGATTTGATGGACTATCTGGAAACCAAGGGCGATCAAGAAGCTTTAGCTAAAATGGAAGATTATCGAGTTAAATACGGGATCTAAGCGGTGATCCTTATCGTAAAGGAAGCTACAGCTTCCTTTTTTGTTTTAAAGTTCAATTGATGTAGAAATTAAGCATTCAAATACAGGGTGAATACTTAAAAAACTAAGTCAAAGTTCTGTAATTCAAAGATTTTTAATATTAAAGACTTTCAATCTTGATGTAGATGAATACAGTTTAAAATACTGGAAATTGACAATAATATTCAGTGATTCTGTACGCATTTGCTTACGTGAGTTCAAGCCGTTTGCGTCTATACGCGCTGTGCTGCATTGCCTATGATGAATTCATCAGGAACAGGATGTTCCATAAAAGAATAACAAGAGATAAATACAAGGAAAGTAAGGTAAGACAGGAATCATACCCAGCGAACCAACACGAAAATCCCCCGGCAGGATGCTGGGGGTTTTTCATTTTTAGCGATTCATGCAGGCCCAGATGTAGCAGGCTTAGACGCGGGGAGAATAAATAAGATGATTTACTGGTTTAAATGACTGGAATAGGTTTAAAAAGCATCACCAACCGATCGCTTTTGAAGATTGTTAATCTTTAGAGCCAAAAAAAGCACCTTAAGGTGCTTTTTTTATTGCTGGGCTAAATTATAGCGCAACGATATTGATCGCGTTCGGGCCTTTTTGACCTTCAACTACGCTGAAAGAAACGCGTTGGCCTTCAAACAATGTTTTGAAGCCAGAACTGCTAATTTCTTTAAAATGAGCAAAAACGTCAGGACCTGATTCTTGTTGAATAAAACCAAAACCTTTAGTTTCGTTAAACCATTTCACTGTACCGGTAACTGTAGTAGACATAATATAACCTATCAAATTTTTAATAATTTTAGCCATTGAAATGACTATGGATAACTTTGAAAAACAACAAGAATTGAAATAAAGATCTGAAAAAACTGAGGATTATAAAATAACACTGCGGTACTTAAAGAAGTTTAACTAAACAACACTTTTTTCTAGTTGAGTACAGTATAACCTAAATCAGCAAATATTCAAGTTTTTTATATTTATTATTTATTTTTCTTATAAATATGGGTGGATCTTTCTTTTTTAAATATGTGCTGGTCAATTTTTTTAGTATGACTGACTGTATAAAGATTTACTCAAGCAAAACAACAAACATACATTTTACTTACGTTACTTTATGTTAATAAAACTGAACCAGTACGCGGAAAGATTTTTCTAAGTGAATGTATTTTATAACATTGGGTAAATTTGTAGCTGGCTTGTTTAAGATAGTTCTGGTCATTGTTCAGCTATTCAAAGGCCCCTATATTAAAAACACATGGAAAAATTAACTATAAGAATTTCTTAATTTTAATTTAAAACCAGAATAAGAGTGAGTCTCATGGATTACTGGAATTGTGTTTTATTAATCTCCATTATTGCAGTTGTAGGCCTAACGATTATTATCCTGCTGGTCGGCTGTAAAATCTGGAAAAACCTGATCGTCACTTTACTGATTTCGACCATAATGAGTTTTTTGATTATCTATGCCATCAACTTTATCTTTGGAAAGAGTCTGCATTTCCTTTGGGGTCACCGGGAAGTCGGGAATCTTGACTTTATGCTTGAAATTGGGCTGATGAGTCTGGTGATTGGTGGGGTAATCACCTTTATGATTATGTTAGGCACCTTGATTGCCAAAAGTAATGATAAACAGAGTGAGGAATAGAAACAGAGAGCAGGCAGTAGCAATGCTTTCTCTGGACAATACACAGCCTCCTTCTCTTGAGTCAATTTAATAACAGCCGACGAAGTATGAATGGATTTTTCATACTTCGTCGTGGTCTTACCTTTTATCTTAAAAATGATAATCCGTCCTTAAAACATCATTTTAAGTCCTAAAGCATAGATCCAGCCCTGGTCAGAGCCGGATGCCTGCTGCCAGGCAGTCTGTTTGTTTCCTTTGCTATATTCATAGCCAACCTGCAGATAAGGCATGACTTTTTTACTGATCTCATAACGGGTTTCTAGTCCTAATGTCGCATGACTCAGACCAGATTTTTTCGCACTCGCAGCTTGATCATTGAAAATGATATCCAGTTCAATAAAGGGCTGCATAATCAGTTTCTGAGTCAGCAACAGGTCACGTTCTGTTTCCAGTTTGAATCCGACAAAATCATCTTCACCGACATAGAGATAGGCATCGGTTTCAAAAAAATAAGGGGCCAGGCCATGCAGTCCAAGCACTGCATCGAAACGTTCATTTTGTAGGGAAGCTGTATGCTGGCTTATATTTTCCTGACGGTAGCGCAAACCGGTTTGTACATCCCAGAAATCGGAAATATTACGGCTATACAGGATTTCGGCCGCATAGTCAGCCTGACTCGATTCAGATTTATCTGCCTGCAGCTTGAGAAAAACCTTGTTTTCATCAGTACCAATTCTGGCTTCATTCTCTGATTTAAAAGCGCCATTTCCAGCTGAATTGATTTGCCATTTCTGGTCCAGAATGACTTGGCTATAAATCTGTGCACCATGTTCTTTCCGATGGTCATGCTCCGCAGTAGCGCCAACAGGTTTTTCGTGCCCTACAGATTCTTGATCAGATAAAGATCGAGCTTGTTGGGTATGTGAGCGTAGATCCGGCACTGCAATAGGAGCGCTATGATGTACTGCGGTTTTGCTAGGATGATGATCCTGATGATCCTGATGATCCTGATGATCCTGATGATCCTGATGATCCTGATGATCCTGATGATCCTGATGATCCTGATGATCCTGATGATCCGCTGCCAATATACTGAAACTCGCCACGAGCAGTGCACTGCTTAATACCGATTTTAAAAAGAGCTTAGTGATGTGCATGGCTTTCTCCTTGATCCACTGCTGGCTTTGACGGCATTTGTTGCGGCGAAGCATGAGAAGCTTGATCGTCATTCACATGTGCCACAATCAGCTTATTCATCATGCCGGCACTCATGTGATAGAGCAGATGGCAGTGAATCGCCCATTCTCCCAGTTCATCTGCCGTTAATAAGGTTGTGAGCGTTTTTCCAGGTGGCACAATCACGGTGTGTTTATTTGGCATCTGTGCAGCAGATTGACCATTTTCCAACTGCATAAACATGCCATGTAAATGCATCGGATGCGCCATCATGCTGTCATTGATAAATTTCAAACGGATCCGTTCGCCATATTGCACCTGCAATGGTTCGGCATCACTGAATTTTTTACCATTGATGGTCCAGATATAACGTTCCATGGTTCCACCCAGACGAATCACCAGTTCACGTTCTGCGGCTCGGGTATCGGTTTGTGGCGTCAGGGCTTTGAGGTCTTGATATTGCAATGCTTTATGCCCTGCAGGTGTAGACATATTGACCCAACCCTCAACCGGTGGATGAGACGGATTTGTCTTGGGTATAGCACTGTGACCTGCGTGCATGTCGTGCTGGGCATGCTCATCATGTTTAGGCGTATCTGTTGCAGATTTCGTGGTCTGACTGCTGTGTGCGGTATGAGACATGTCATGCGGTTCGCCATGTCCCATATCTTCCATGGTCAATAAGGCACGTGGACGTGGCGTCGGTAATTGAATCGGATGTGTCGCTGGATCAGCCTCATTGTGCAAGCTGCCAATGGCAAAGCCTGAACGGTCGATCGATTCGGCTTCAATCTGGTAATGAGGTGCAGTTGGTTCCACAATCACATCATACGTTTCAGCAGTTCCGATACGGAATTCATCTACAGCGACCGGCTGTACAGCTTGTCCATCGGCGCTAACCACGGTCATTTTAAGCTGGGGAATACGTACATCGAAAAACGACATGGCCGAGGCATTAATGAATCGCAGACGAACCTTTTCATTCGGTTTAAATTGGCCGCTCCAGTTCTGTTGCGGGGTTTTGCCATTGATTAAAAAGGTATAACCGCTGACATCAGACAGGTCGGTTTTCAACATGCGCATCTGGTTCCACATTTTGCGATCTGACCAGGTGGCCTTGAGACCGTCACGTTTTACCTGCTGGAGTACATCGCCCACGGTTTCACGCTGATTCTGATAATATTCAGCCGATTTTTTTAAATTATTCTGAATCTGCTGGCTGTCCTGTTCATGAAAATCCGACAGCATCACCACATAATCCCGCTCGGTTTTTTCATGCTCAGGCATCGGTGTTTGTGCTTTAGGATAAATCACCAAGGCACCATATAAGCCGTCCTGTTCCTGGCCTTTGGAATGCGCATGATACCAATAGGTACCGTTTTGACGAACCTTGAAACGATAAGTAAAAGACTGCTTCGGTTTGATACCCTGAAAACCATTAAATCCAGGGACACCATCCATTAGGCCGGGCAGGAGCAGGCCATGCCAGTGCAGCGAGGTATCTTGATTCTTCAGGTTATTTTGCACATGAATCACCGCATCATCACCTTCTTCGAATTCCAGCAAGGGGGCAGGGAATTTTCCGTTTACGGTAATCCGTTTGACCGTCTTTCCGGTGAGATTGAGCGGACTTTCATCAATAACCAGATGATATTCTTTAACAGCTGCAAAAACTGCAGACGATGACATCAGGCAAATGCCCAGACATAGGCATTGGGGAATTTTAATTAACATCACTTAATCCTTAATTAATAAAAAATTGAATATTCAGGATTAAGTTTTGGGTGGGCGCAGG
This sequence comes from Acinetobacter sp. YH12151, assembly GCF_013418355.1. NCBI lineage: Bacteria > Pseudomonadati > Pseudomonadota > Gammaproteobacteria > Moraxellales > Moraxellaceae > Acinetobacter > Acinetobacter sp. YH12151. Next base: position 36,559 of record NZ_VPCG01000010.1, read on the forward strand.
ATTTCCTGCCAATAACCGGCAAGGTGTTTGGCATGATAAGTTGGGAGGAGGGTTCTTTCTAGAGAATGATGGTCGAATACTGTCAGTTCAGGGGCCGAAATTTGCAAGCCGCTCATCTGGCTTTGACAGGCCATCGTACTGCAATCCAGACAGTCTTGTGAGTGCTGTGGCATATCCGGAAAACAGTCAGCCTGTGTCAGGTCTTGATCTGAGTTATGCGCAGATTCATGCATAGCATGAGAGGTGGAGGCTTTTACCATGTCCAGACAATGGCTGCTCATCTGTTCAGACGACATGACCAAATGCATGGTTGTTGCAGAAGCAACAGACACACTGCTCCAGCCTATGGCAAAAACCATAAGCATCACCAACCAGATCTGTTTGACGAGCCGTGTGAGCAAAGTCCACCCTGAAAAAAACGCTGCATGTTTGAGCAATAAAAGCATAAACGCAGTGACTGCAATTAGCAAATCCTGTGCGAGATTATTTTTAGTCAGCTACATCACACTTTTATAGGTTCAGGTTTCAGTTTCGCACTTTTCACATTTTTTACAGTCCAGCAGCATGCCAAGCTTTTCTTTGCGACCTTGCTCGGTCATCACCCAGGGCCGATTTTGCCACGGCGGGGTATGCCGTACATGCTGGCCATGTCCGCAGGCCAGCTCTGCAACCCAATGCTGTTCTTCATCCAAATGAAAACCGATAATTGCCTGTTGCATGGCAAACCTCCTTTTGAGCTCAATCTGCCTCAGTACTTATCTAAAAATCTATACAGAACAAGTCATGCAAAATCACCATAAACAAAAGAATCCACACAAGCTATACTCCTTGCTAAGTCATTTTTTGAAAAAGAGCAGAGACACATGCGCGTACTTGTTGTGATGGATCCCATCGAAAATGTAAACCTGAAGAAAGACTCGACCATGGCCATGCTTTGGGCAGCAGCACGCCGTGGGCATGAGCTTGGTTATGCATTACAACAAGATTTATATATTGAGCAGGGCAAAGCTTTTGGTTTGATAGTGCCGCTACAGGTGTTTGAAGACTATGATCACTATTATGAACTCGGTGAAAAAAAGAAAGAATCCATCGCTGCTTATGATGTGGTGTTGATGCGTAAAGATCCACCTTTTGATATGAATTTTGTCTACACCACTTATATTCTGGAGCAGGCAGAACGCGAAGGTGCATGGATTGTTAACAAGCCACAAAGCCTGCGTGACTGTAATGAAAAACTGTTTGCGACCCAGTTCCCGCATCTGCAAGTTCCGACACTGGTGACTTCGCAGCAAAGCCTGATTCGTGAGTTTCTCAAAGAACAGGTCGATGTGATTGTGAAACCGCTGGATGGCATGGGGGGTACTGGAATTTTCCGCCTGTATCAGGATGGCATCAATATTGGTTCAACCATTGAAATGCTGACCAATAACGGTACCCAGCCGATTATGGCACAGCGTTATATTCCTGAAATTGTCGAAGGCGATAAACGTATCCTGATGATTAATGGCGAGCCAGTACCATATTGCTTGGCCCGTATTCCACAAAATGGTGAAGTGCGCGGCAATCTGGCGGCAGGCGGTCTGGGAGAAGCACGTCCACTGACTGAAAATGACCGCGCCATTGCGGCAAAAGTAGGCCCTTATCTTAGAGAAAAAGGTCTGGTTTTTGTAGGACTGGATGTGATTGGTAATTATGTCACTGAAATTAATGTAACCAGCCCAACCTGTATTCGTGAAATTGATGACCAGTTTGGAACCTCAATTGCCGATGATCTGTTTGCTGTATTAGAGGCAGGCCGTTCGCAGCAGGTTTAAACCAGACAGAAAAAGAGCCTCATCTGAGGTAATGCTGATCAGTTAAGGAGTTTAGAAATAGACTCTTTAATTTTTTAGTCATTCAATGCGGAGTATTAATGTTATAAATCAAATTCTTGTAAATTATTTGTTACTTTGGTTTCGCCCAAATGAGAAGCGAAGCTTCGCAAGGAAGGCATCTTGCGGAGCAACACTCCTCACCGCAAAACTCGTCAGCCTCCATCGACTAGTAAATTTGTCGCAGAAACAATCATTTTTAAATCTAGTCCTGCCTCAAACAGTTGCGGATGACTTTTCTACTTGTCAAATATGATCATGAATTTAAAAAAGAAAATTCTAGTCAATTTCTTAACTGACTGGCATTACTCATCTGAGGCTCTTTTTTATTGAGCATAACGCTTAAATAAAAGCAGCGTCATCAATATTCCTAAGATAGAAAGACAGGCTGTGACTGTCGCGATATGGGCCCATTGTTGTGTCGTGGATACCAGTGCCGCACTCAGAGGAGGTACAAAGAATTGCGCACAGGCTGAAACCTGTAAAACCAGACCGACACTGGCGGCTGCGGCATTGGCACGCGGTGCATAGCGCAGGGTAATCGCAAAGATCGTGGTCGGAATCATCCCGCCAATGAGTGAAAACAGTACGGCACTCACAAACTGTAATTCAAATGACAGCCAAGAGCTTGCCGCAAAAGTCAGCAAGCTGCTGCACAGCATGGCGATAAATCCTGTGCTTAACAGGGTTTTGGGTTTCCAGCCACCTTGCAGCAACATACCTGCGCCAAAGGTACCGCCTAAATTAGCAAGCACCACCATCGAGACCAGAGCCCCTGCGACTTTTAAATCAATCCCATGTTCGACATACAGGGTAGGCAAGAATCCAGTCACGGTTATCCACTGACTGGTATAACAGGCAAAAATAATGGCCAAACACAAAATCGGTGGGTGAGTCAGGGTCACTTTAATAATTTGCCAGAAGGAGGTATTTTCTGTGCCGGCTTGCGGGTGATTCGGCTGTACCGGTGTGACCGCTTCAAGATATAAATACCGTTTAATCATCACTGCAATGAGCAGACAGAGACTCCCTAAAATGGCCCAAATGCTTTGCCAGCTCAGGTATTCAAGCAACATGGGAATGGTAAAGACAGCAAGACTGACACCAACCCCCATATAGGAACTCCAGAGTCCCATTTTAAAATTGAGTGTTTCAGCTCGGCTGATACGTTTGAGAATGGCAGGGGCACATAAGGAGATAGTTAAAAATCCGATCCCTTCAGTAAAACGGAAGAAATACAACGCCGCGACATGCTGAATCCAGAGGCCTGCCATACTGCTGAGGCCTAAAATGATCAATGCCAAGATCAGACAGCGTTTTAAACCGACTTTTTCTGACAATGCACCAATACACAAGGCAAACAGCATCCCCGCGCCTTGAACCAGAGATAGGGAAAAACCGGCTTGCGTAAAGCTGAGACCTAAATCCTGTTGTAAAATGGGAAGAACCGCAGAAAGTTTCCCGACATGAATAGCCGCCAAATAGCCGGCCAAAATAATCCATAGGTCACGAATTGATATTTTTGACATTTATAATGATTTAATCCATTCAATCAATGTGCTAATACAGCTAAAAAAGTATATAGCGATATGGATAACATAAAATTTTATTAAGATTTATATGATTTAGGCATAAGTTAATAGAGCAATTAAACTGGTGAATGAATAGAAATTGCTGAGAAAATCCCGAAAAACAAATAGATCTAACAAATACAGTGAGGGAAAGATTAAATGAAAGAGGGTTAAAATTGTGTTTATATGTCACTTAAGTCTAAGGAAAAATGCCTGCCTGATAACAAAACTAGTTTAAACTTTAAAATCGTATGAAAAAAACAATTAATGCCTTGTTGAAATAAAGTAAATAAACTTTCAAGGCCCTACAATTGTGATTACAATTGACCACTTAAATCAGATTTCCTGTTCCATTTTTTAAATTGAAGAATTAGACCGTGACCGACGCTCAGCAAAAACAGCCTAAACATGTCATGATGATGGCCGCAGGTACGGGTGGACATGTGTTTCCAGCGTTAGCCGTTGCAAAAAACTTACAACAACAAGGGATTGAAGTGTCTTGGCTGGCTACGCCTGCAGGCATGGAAAATCGTTTATTAAAAAATCAGAATATTCCTATTTATCAAATTGATATTCAGGGTGTGCGTGGTAATGGTTTTGTACGTAAGGCCTTGGCCCCTTTTAAAATCATGAAAGCGACTTTTAGTGCCATGAAATACATGAAGCAGCTAAAAGTCGATGCCGTAGCCGGCTTTGGTGGTTATGTGGCAGGGCCGGGTGGTCTGGCTGCGCGTATTCTAGGCATTCCGGTGCTGGTTCATGAGCAGAATGCGGTGGCCGGTTTTACCAATAGCCAATTGTCGCGTGTTGCCAAGACGGTGTGTCAGGCGTTTCCGGACACCTTTCCCGCACAGGATAAAATCGTGACCACGGGCAATCCGGTGCGCCAAGAAATTAGTGACATTTTAAATCCGTCCTGGCGTTATCAGGAGCGTGAAAAAGCAGGATTACCCTTACGCATTTTAATCGTGGGCGGATCTTTGGGGGCGCAGGCCTTAAATGAACGGGTGCCTGAAGCCTTAAAACAGTTCAATGTGCCTTTAAATGTCTATCATCAGTGTGGTCAAAACCATGCTGAGGCGACGCGTGCACGTTATGCCAATGCTCCGGCAAATCTGCACGTCGAAGTCCAGCCTTTTATTGAAGATATGGCCAAAGCCTATAGTGATGCCGATGTGGTGATCTGTCGTGCTGGCGCATTGACGGTGACCGAAATTGCGACGGCAGGTGTGGCTGCGATTTTTGTACCGCTTCCAAGTGCGGTGGATGATCACCAGACTGCCAATGCCGGTTTTCTGGCCAAGATTAATGCGGCAAAAATCTGCCCACAGGCCAGCATGACCCCGGAAAGTTTAAAAACCTTATTAGAGCCGATGCTGAATCGCCAGCTATTAATGGAAATGGCGGTAAAAGCACGTCGACAGGCTCAACCCGATGCGACTCAACATGTGGTCCGTTTAATTCAAGAATTATCATTCGAGTAAACTATGTCTCCAGTAACCCCCGCTGAACAAGCGAAAAAATTAATTAAAGTGCCGGAAATGCGCCGTATCAAACACATTCATTTTGTGGGCATTGGCGGTGCAGGCATGTGTGGTATTGCCGAAGTATTGAAAAATCAGGGCTATAAAGTTTCCGGTTCAGATATCAAGGCATCCAATACCACGGCGCAGCTGGAAGAAAATGGGATCAAGGTTTATATCGGGCACACTGCAAATAATATTAAAGGGGCCAATGTGATCGTGGTGTCTACTGCGATTGACAAGGAAAACCCGGAAATTAAAACCGCGATTGAAAGTCGTATTCCTGTGGTTCGCCGTGCAGAAATGCTGGGTGAGCTGATGCGTTACCGTCATGGTATTGCGGTTGCCGGCACGCATGGCAAAACCACAACCACCAGTCTGATCACCTGTATGCTGGCAGAAGAAAACATGGATCCAACCTATGTGATCGGTGGTTTGCTGAACCGTACCGGTATGAACGCAGCCTTGGGCGCCAGCCGTTATATCGTGGCCGAAGCCGATGAGTCAGATGCTTCTTTCCTGCACCTGGAACCGATGGCTGCCGTGGTGACCAATATTGATGCCGATCATATGGATACCTATGGCGGTAGCTTCGATGTCCTAAAAGATACCTTTATCCAGTTCCTGCAAAAACTGCCATTTTACGGCTTGGCCGTAGTCTGTGGTGATGATGCCAATATCCGTGAAATCATGCCGCGGATTGCACGTCCGTTACTGACTTATGGTTTCAATGAAGACAATGACATCCGCGCAGTAGATGTTGATCAGGATGGTATGCAAACCCACTTTACCGTATTGCGTAAAGAGCGTGAGCCATTGCGTGTAACGGTCAACCAGCCAGGCTTGCATAATGTGCTGAATGCCTTGGCCGCGATTGGTATAGCAACCGATGAAGGCGTGTCTGATGCTTCAATCTGCCGTGCACTGGAAGGTTTCAGTGGTGTGGGTCGCCGCTTTGAAGTTCAGGGTGAGTTTGCGATTGAGGGTGGTGACGTGAAACTGGTGGATGACTATGGTCATCATCCAAAAGAAGTCGAAGCCACCATTAAAGCCGCGCGTCAGAGTCATCCGGATCGTCGCCTGGTGATGATGTTCCAGCCACACCGTTATAGCCGTACCCGTGACTGTTTTGATGATTTTGTGGAAGTACTTTCTACTGTAGACCAGTTATTGTTATTGGATGTTTATCCTGCCGGTGAAAAACCGATTGTAGGGGCGGACAGCCGTACTTTAGCCCGCAGCATTCGTTTACGTGGCGAAGTTGAGCCAATTCTGGTCGATGCGGTGGACGGTAATCTGAATCAGATCATGAGAAAAGTATTGCAAGCAAATGACTTGTTATTAACCCAAGGCGCAGGTAATGTTGGAGCAATCTCAGTCGAACTTGCGCAAAATCACTTATATATAAAATAGTCATCTTGCATGACTGAATTGAATTGACCAGATTGAAAAAAGTTTAAGGATATAAACGTGTCAAATGCTTCAAAATTCGGAAAAGTTGCCGTGTTGCTTGGTGGTAAATCTGCAGAGCGTGAGGTTTCTCTAGACAGTGGTACGGCGGTACTTGAGGCATTAGTGCGTTCAGGGGTCAATGCGGAAGCTTTTGACCCGCAGCAACGTAGTGTCACAGAACTGGTAAATTATGACCGTGCTTTCATTGTATTGCATGGTCGTGGTGGTGAAGACGGTCAGATTCAGGGTGTACTGGAATGGCTAAATGTGCCCTATACCGGTACGGGGGTACAAGGCTCTGCAATCGGCATGGACAAGGTCAAGACCAAGCAGGTCTGGCAGGGTTCGGAATTGCCGACAGCGCCTTATCGTATTGTTACCAAAGATTCCGATGCAGCTGATATCGTCAATTCTTTAGGCCTGCCTTTGATTATCAAACCGGTACATGAAGGTTCCAGTATCGGCATGAGCAAGGTTGAAAAAATTGAAGACTTTGCAGAAGCAATTGCCAAGGCAACTGAACATGATGCCGTGGTGATGGCAGAACAATGGATTACCGGCCGTGAATTCACCATTGTGGTTTTAAATGGTCAGGCGCTGCCTGTGATTCGTCTTGAACCACCTCAAGATGTTGCTTTCTATGATTATGAAGCCAAATATAACCGTAATGATGTGCAATATGGCATTCCATGTGGTTTGACCGAAGCTGAAGAGCAACAGTTAAAAGCCCTGAGTCTGCGTGCATTTCAGGCAGTCGGTGCCAGCGGTTGGGGCCGGATTGATGCCATGCAGGATGAACAGGGCAACTTCTGGCTGCTGGAAGTGAATACCGTACCGGGCATGACCAGTCATTCTTTGGTGCCAAAAGCGGCAGCTGCAGTCGGTTATAGTTTTGATGACCTGTGTGTTGCGATTCTGGAACAGACCCTGACCGGGTCGGCACACTAAATATGGCTCAACTTCCTGTTTCCATGCGCCGTAAACGTGCTGCGATTACCTCAATTCACGACAAGCCGCCGACACGCAAAGAAAAGCTGTCCAATTTTGGTGGCTGGTTATTGTTGTGTATTGCAGTGCTGGTGCTGGCCTTTGGAATATTGGGCTTATATAAAGTCATGACCAATACCGAAGTGGCAGAGCTGGGCGTGTTAGGTACCCGCTCGGCTGCTGAACAGCGTCAGGTCATGCAATATGTGTCACCGGTTGTGACCGAAAACTATTTTACTTCGGATCTGGAAGCGATCCGAGATCGTACCTTGGAGCTGTCCTGGGTGGATCGGGTGGTGGTTTCCCGAGCCTGGCCAAATGGCATTCGGGTACGGATCATGCCACATCATGCGATTGCACGTTGGGGCACAGGACGTTTATTGAGTGACAGTGGTGTCATTTTCACCGAAGTCACACCCAAGAATTATGAGGCATTACCGTTACTACATGGGCCAGCGAGCCATGCAGAAACCATGATGCGTCGTTATAATGAAATTAATCAGTTATTTTTGCCACACGGCATTCGTCTAAAAGAACTCTATCTCACCGAGCGAATGACCTGGTTTATGCAGTTTGATTCGGGTTTAAGAATAATTGTTGATAAAGATCAGACCATGAGCAAATTACAGCGCTTGAGCCATCTGTCTCAAAGCGACTTAAAGCCGGTCTGGTCTAAAATTTCGGCCATCGACCTGCGTTATCGCAATGGATTGTCGATACAGTGGAAAAATTCAATTCCGCCTAAAATTGTAAATGGACATTTTATTGTAACCATTGATGACACGGGCGTTGAGAATAAGGTAACAGTAAAGCCATAATGATCGGCTTTAAAAAATAGAGGCATTTAAAGCCATAAATCTAACAAACACGTAATGGTAGTAGTGAATAATGAGTGAAGCTGTTCCCTCGGTTGTGGCGATTGACATTGGGACACACAAAGTTTCAGTTTTGATTGGCAAGGTACACGCGCCAGACAATATCCAAGTGATTGGTATGGCCACCGCTCGTAACCGAGGCATGAGTAAAGGGAAAATTGTCAGTCTCGATAAAGTTATTACTGCAATTAAAAATGCCGTTCAAGAAGCAGAAGATATGGCGGAATGTCGTGTACATTCTGCCTGGGTTTCTATTCCAAGTGCCGAATTAAAAAGCTTTTATGCTTCAGGTCGTACCTCGATTGACAATAGCGAACATGCGATTACCACCAGTGAAGTGGTGCGTGCACTGGAATTGGCCAAAGCCAGTCATTTGACTTCAGATCATTATCTGGTCAGTGCTGTGCCTCTGGGTTTTGAGCTGGATGATTCACCGGAATGGGTGCTAAACCCGATTCGTATGTCGGCACATAGCATGACCGGGCATTATCATCTGATGATGCTGCCAATCAGTACCATGCAGAATATTGACCGTGCCCTGAAAGGTGCCAATATTGGCGTGGAAAAAATGGTGGTGTCGAGCCTGGCCACTGCCGAAGCCAGCCTGCTCAAAGATGAAAAAGAATATGGCGTCTGTCTGGTCGATATCGGTGCCGGCACCACCAATGTGGCGGTATATGTGGATGGTCGTCTGGCCTTAACCCATACCTTCCAGCGTGGTGGCGAGCATGTGACCCGTGATATTGCGGCGGTGTTACAGACCACGACCGAAGAAGCTGAACGCCTGAAACTGCTGTATGGCTGCGTAGACCTGAAAGTGGTTAAGCCTGACCATATGATTCAGTTCCAGGGGATTGATGGGCCACAAACCATCAGCCGGATTGAGCTGACCGAAATTATCATGGCGCGTTATGACGAGATTCTTGGATTGGTGCGTGATGAACTGGTGAAAAATGGCGCGATCCAGGGCTTGTATCATGGTGTGGTCCTGACCGGTGATGCCAGTCATATTGAAGGTATGGTGAGTTTTGTACGCCGTACCTTGGGTGTGTCAGCTCATTTGGGTAATCCACCAACGCAGGTGTATGCCGATGAACAGCATCAGGCGGCGCTACGCCGTTCGCAATATAGTACGGTCGCGGGTTTGCTGATGTTTAGTCAGAGTGATACTCAAGACACGATTGTAGAACAGGATGATGTAGAGCGATTATCGTTAACTCAGCGCGTCAAGCGGGCTTGGTCTGGCTTTAATGACACCTTGAAATCAATCTTTTAAGTCGATTTTTATTGTGAATATTGTTGAGAAGATGTAGTTAATCGGGCTTGTACTTGACAAGTTAACGCATGAGCAGCATTCTTAAAAACAATTTTATTAAGATTAAGGCAGTGTACGGGCTTAGTGACTGCCAATTATGAATTAGGAATTTTATAGGTCATGGCCTCATTTGAATTTTTCGAAGACGATCATAGCGATAGCAATGGTCAAGCCCGTTTCACTGTGTTTGGTGTAGGCGGTGCGGGTGGTAATGCTGTACAACACATGTTGCAGTCCGATATCCAGGGCGTAAAGTTTGTTTGTGCCAATACGGACAAGCAGGCACTCGATCGCATGGAAGCCGAATTTAAAATTCAGCTGGGTGAGCAAAGTACCCGTGGTCTGGGTGCAGGTGCCAATCCGCAAGTGGGTCAGACTGCAGCAGAAGAAAGCCGTGAACTGATCCGCCAGCAGCTTGAAGGGACCGATATGGTCTTTGTCACTGCGGGTATGGGCGGTGGTACCGGAACGGGTGCTGCGCCAGTGGTTGCTGAAATTGCCAAAGAAATGGGTATCCTGACGGTTGGTGTGGTGACGACGCCATTCAACTTTGAGGGCAAGCGCCGTTTACAATCTGCGGAAAAAGGCATTGAAGCGCTTGAGCAGCATGTCGACTCATTGATCATCATTCCAAATCAGCGTTTATTGAAAGTCTTCCGTGATATTTCAATGAAAGATGCCTATAAAAAAGCGGATGATGTGCTACTGAATGCGGTACGCAGTATTTTTGATCTGGTGGTACGTCCGGGTCATATCAACCTTGACTTCGCCGATTTGAAAACAGCGATGAGTACTCGTGGTTATGCCATGATGGGTGTTGGTTTAGGCCGTGGTGAAAACCGTGCCCGTCAGGCTGCTGAACAGGCTATTCGTAGCCCATTACTCGATAACGTAACCATCATGAATGCCAAAGGTATTCTGATTAACGTAACGGGTGGCGATGATGTCACTTTTGGTGAAATTGAAGAAATCACCGATGTTGTTAACCAGATTGTCGATTTGGATGAAGGTCAGGTGTTCTACGGTACGGTATTTGATCCGGATGCACGTGATGAAATCAGTGTGACCGTGATTGCAACGGGTTTAACCCGTCATGCAGCGGATTCGGTTGAACCGACCAAACGTACCAATGTACAGGCAACGCGCCCAGCAGCAGCTTCACAGGCTGTGGTAGAAGATGATGATGTACCAGCGATTCAGCGCCAACAGCATGAAACCGCTACGCCAGCGAATGTTTCAGCATCAGTTTCAAGCCCGCGTCCAACACCAATGAGTATTCAGGATTATCTTAAGAATCAACAGCGTAAATAACATGTAACATCATGTGTTTACCATGATTACACAGGAAAGGTGGCTTTTAAGCCACCTTTTTGTTTTTTCTCAATGGCCAAATATGCTAACGTATAGCGGTTTTATTGATGAACAGATGAAAGAAGCATGTTGAAACAACGTACCCTGAAACGTATCGTGAAAGCGAGCGGAATCGGTCTTCACAGTGGGCAAAAAGTCATGATTAACTTTGTGCCGCACCATGCCGATGGGGGAATTGTGTTTCGTCGTATTGACCTGAATCCGCCGGTCGACATTCCTGCCGATGCGATGCTGATTCAGGAAGCTTTCATGTGCTCGAATCTGGTTCAGGAAAATGCCAAAGTCGGTACGATTGAACATGTCATGAGTGCGATTGCCGGTTTAGGAATTGATAACCTGATTATCGAAGTCTCTGCCTCTGAAGTGCCGATTATGGATGGCAGTGCAGGCCCGTTTATCTATCTGCTCATGCAAGGTGGTCTGCAAGAACTGGATGCTGCGAAAAAATTCGTCAAGATTATTAAACCGGTTGAAGCACTGATTGATGATAAGCGTGCCATTTTTAGTCCGCACCATGGCTTCCAGCTGAATTTCACCATTGATTTTGATCATCCTGCTTTTAAAAAAGAACATCAGTCCGCCAGTATCGATTTCTCGACTGAAACTTTTGTTTATGAAGTTAGTGAAGCGCGTACCTTTGGTTTTATGAAAGATCTGGATTATCTCAAAGCCAATAATCTGGCACTGGGAGCCAGTTTGGAGAATGCCATTGGTGTGGATGAAACCGGAGTGGTGAATGAAGAGGGTCTAAGATTCTCTGATGAATTTGTACGCCATAAAATTTTGGATGCAGTCGGGGATTTGTATCTGCTTGGACATCAGATCATTGCCAAATTTGATGGTTATAAATCTGGACACGCTTTAAATAATCAGCTGTTGCGCAATGTGAAAAGTGATCCAAGCTGCTATGAAATTGTAACATTTGATGACGAGGCCAATTGTCCAATCATGTATGTGAATGTGACATAAGTCATTGTGTTTGTGTCTTTATGTTTTAGTTATTGCGTCAATAGTGTGACATGTGTCGCATAATACTGCTTTTCTAATTTATTACATTTGATTGCTATGTTACTTTTTATTGCTTGCCAAACGTAGCAAAGCTTGGCTAAGCTTAGAGTCGCTTATAAAGTCAGCTGCACCACGAAGTAATTCCTGTGTTTCTGCATTTAAGGCTCTTTCAGGTGTTGCTGCAACAGGTTGCGTTTGTGAAGGATTCCGCAAGCAAACTTGAAGTTTTGTAAGATCTGTTAATTCATTTATTTGAGAGAGTTGTGAAATGTATTGCTTTTGAAGATAGGCCAATTGACTGATCATGGCCTGGTTTTCACCGGTAATCGTTAACACACCATTTTGATAGCACACAACTTGCCAGCGTTCCGGTTGGGGCAATAGCGGTTGTACGAGTTTCGTAAGTTTCTGCCAGGCAGCAACTTGTGATGAGAGAAACGAAAAGTTTCCTGTTTTTATCTGTTTTCTGGTTTGTTGAAAAACGTTGACAGGTTCTGACATACATAATTCCTACATGTTTATGTCTTAATCTTATGCGCTTCTTTTAGTGGATATCAAGGATAGAGATCTTCAAGGAACTCGATTAAAGCAGTTTAGAGAGGTTTTTTATGCATATGCGACGTATTTTGTTGGCATTTTCTTTATCAGTTTCAGCTGCTTCGGTAGCCTTTGCAGATTTAGTCAATCTAAATCAAGAAAATGGTTCAACAGATCGTATCGAGCAATTGACGCGTACTCTGGCACAGGGTGCATATACTCATCCAGATGATATCGATATTCCGGCGCAAACCAAATTGAATGTCCAGCTACGTGAAAAGCCAGTTGAGCTTAACAATCGCACGCTGGCACAGAAGTATGCAAATACCTCATCTAATCGAGCTGCTGCAAATAGTGCTTATTCCTGGCTGATCGCTCATCCCTTACCCAATTCTCGCGTAAGTTCAAATTACGGTGGTCGTACCATGGGTGGCCGTGCTGAAAATCACTCAGGTCTTGATCTTGCAGCGCCAAGTGGTACACCAATTTATGCCACAGGCCCAGGTATTGTAACCAAATCAGGTTGGGGTACGGGTTATGGTCAATATGTTGAAATCAATCATGGCAATGGCTATTTAACACGTTATGCTCATGCTTCACGTCTTATTGCACGTGTGGGAGAGCAGGTACAGGCAGGTGATCATATTGCCAACGTTGGCTGTACTGGCCGCTGTACCGGTCCACACTTGCATTATGAAGTAGTAAAAGACGGTCAACGTAAAAACCCATCTACTTATTTGGCTATGTTACCTTAAGTATAGACCTGAATTTCTATTAGGCTCTTTATACATAAGCATCTCTCCAATAAGCATTTCAAAGCGATTAAGCTAAGGCTCTTCAACCCACATTGAAGGGTTCTTCAGATAATCGCTTTTAAGTCTGATATTATCACCAACTATTATAATGAATGTATAATAAATCTCCTATATTGACTATTTTTTGTTATGTTGTGTAATTAAACGTCACCAATCATTTAGTTCCTAAATAGTACTGCCAAATCGCATTCAGCCAGAGCCATACCTGCTGAGGTCTCAAATATGGTACATATAAGACATTAAATTAGGCTTTTAGGAACTGTAGATTATGGCGTTTTATGGCGATACAGACGCGCAAGAAACCCAAGAATGGCAAGATGCATTTGACTCTGTTTTGCAACACATGGGTACCGAGCGTGCAGCATTTTTATTAGAAAAACTTTATCAACGCGCAATTGCAAAGCATGTTCCTATTCAGCGTTTAAATACTCCCTACTTAAATACGATTTCCGTTGAAGAACAACCGGCAATGCCGGGCGACCAGGATATGGAACGCCGGATTCGTGCGCTGGTTCGCTGGAATGCCTTGGCAATGGTATTACGCGCGAATAAAACCGGTGATGATCTCGGTGGTCACCTGGCGAGTTTTGCTTCTTCCGCAACCCTTTATGATGTGGGCTTTAACCACTTCTTCCGCGCCAATAGCGACAGCTTCGGCGGCGACATGATCTATTACCAGGGTCACTGTGCACCTGGTATCTATGCGCGTTCATTTTTAGAAGGACGTTTGACTGAAGAGCATCTGAATAATTTCCGTCGTGAAGTAGGCGGTAAAGGTCTGCCATCTTATCCGCATCCTTATTTGATGCCGGACTACTGGCAGTTCCCAACCGTATCGATGGGTCTGGGCCCAATCATGTCGATTTATCAGGCACATATTCAAAAGTACCTGATGAACCGTGGCCTGATCAAAGAAGAAGATCGTAAGGTTTGGGCGTATTTGGGTGATGGCGAGATGGACGAGCCGGAAAGCCTGGGTGCAATTTCTCTGGCAGGTCGCGAAAAGCTCGATAACCTGATCTGGGTGGTGAACTGTAACTTGCAACGTCTGGATGGTCCGGTACGTGGTAATGGCAAGATCATTCAGGAACTTGAGTCACTATTCCGCGGCGCAGGCTGGCGTGTGATTAAAGTGGTGTGGGGCCGTCATTGGGATCCACTACTGGATAAAGATAAATCCGGTGCACTGAAAGCAGTGATGGAAGAAGCCGTCGATGGCGATTTCCAGCGTTACCAGGTCAAAGGTGGTGCTTACGCACGTGAAAAGTTCTTCGGTAAATACCCAGAAGCCAAAGAGCTGGTCAAGGATTTAAGCGACGAAGATATTGATAATCTGAACCGCGGTGGCCACGACCCGTACAAAGTCTTTGCGGCTTATGCCGAAGCATGTACGGCCAAAGGTCAGCCGACCGTGATTCTGGCGAAAACCGTCAAAGGTTATGGTTTGTCCGAGGAAATCGAAGCAGTCAACAAAACTCACCAAATCAAGAAGATGCAAATCAATTCTTTGAAATACGTGCGTGACCGTTTCAATCTTCCGTTCACCGATGAACAGCTGGAAGAAGTACCATTCTACCGTCCAAGTGAAAATTCGCCTGAAATCAAATATATGAAGGCGCGTCGTGAAGCATTGGGTGGTTATCTGCCGGCACGTCGTAAGGAAAGCGAACAGCTGGCGATTCCTGGACTTTCAGTATTTGATTCGGTCTTGGCCGGTTCAAATGGTAAAGAACAATCGACCACGATGGTGATGGTACGTTTAATCTCTGCGCTTCTTAAAGAGAAAGCAATTAAAGACCGTGTTGTTCCGATTGTGCCAGATGAAGCACGTACTTTTGGTTTGGAGGGCATGTTCCGCCAGCTCGGTATCTATGCTGCGCATGGTCAGAAATATACGCCTGAAGACCAAGAACAGTTGATGCATTATCGTGAAGCCAAAGACGGACACATGTTGCAAGAAGGAATTAACGAAGCCGGCGCCATGAGTGCCTGGGCCGCGTTAGGCACCAGTTATTCAACCAATAACCTGCCAATGATCCCGATGTACATGTACTACTCGATGTTCGGTTTCCAGCGTATCGGTGATATTGCATGGGCAGCCGGTGATGCACAGGCACAAGGTTTCTTGCTCGGTGCAACTGCAGGTCGTACTACACTAAACGGCGAAGGCTTGCAGCATCAGGATGGTCATTCCCATATTCTGGCCAATACCATTCCAAACTGTGTCTCTTATGACCCATGTTTTGGTTATGAACTGGCAGTGATCGTGCATGACGGTTTACAACGTATGTATGTGAATCAGGAACGTGTGTTCTATTACCTGACCGTGATGAACGAAAACTACGAGCATCCGGAAATGCCAAAAGGTGTTGAAGAAGGCATCAAGCGTGGTATGTACTTACTGGAAGAAGATGAAAAAGCCACGGTTCAGTTACTGGGCTCGGGTGTGATCCTGCGTGAAGTGATCAAGGCGGCGAAGATTCTGCGTGAGGAATATCAAATTCACTCAAATGTCTACAGTGTCACCAGCTTCAATGAACTGGCACGTGATGGTATGGCATGTGAAGAATACAACCGCCTGCATCCACTTGCTGAGGATGTGAAAGAAGCATGGATATCGAAACAGCTACGCGGTACCGAAGGTATTGTGGTGTCTGCAACTGATCATATGCGTGCCTATAGCGAACAGATTCGTGCCTATCTTCCAGATGGCCGCCCATTTGTGGCACTCGGTACCGATGGTTATGGCCGTTCAGATACACGTGGTAATTTACGTAGCTACTTCGGTGTCGATGCTGCCCATATTGTGGTGGCAACTCTGAAAAAACTGGCAGATGAAGGTGAAGTTGATCCGCGCCTGGTGAAAGACGCGATCTCGACGTTTGAGCTGGATACCGATCGTCCGGTGGCTTGGGCACCGCAAGACACCCCATCTGTACATGCTGTTGCTGACTACAAAGAGGAGAACTAAGCATGCAAATTACGACTCCCGATATTGGTGTAGATCAGGCAACCGTGGCCGAAATTCTGGTCAAAGTCGGTGATACGATTGCGATTGATGACAGCATCGTGTTGCTTGAATCCGATAAAGCCTCTGTTGAAGTGCCCAGCACTTCAGCAGGGGTGGTGAAAAGCATTCTGGTCAGTCAGGGTGATGAAGTGACTGAAGGCGCGGTACTGATTGAACTGCAAGCTGAAGATGGCAGTACGGATGTGGTCGAGCCACAGCAAGCAGATGCCTCACAAAAAACCTCAGAAAATACACCTACGTCTTTGCCTGATCAGGAAATCATGCAAGAACTGGCATCACATCAGCCAAAAGTTTCTGCTGCGCCTGAGGCTCAAGCAAGTTCACAAGTGGTCGATGTTCAAGTCCCCGATATTGGTGTAGAGAAAGCCACTGTCGGTGAAATTCTGGTCTCTGTCGGTGATGAAATCGAGGTGGATCAAAGCATCGTGGTGGTGGAATCGGACAAGGCGACTGTTGAAGTGCCAAGTACGGTTGCAGGTACGGTGGAATCCATCGACATTAAAGAAGGCGACACGATTAAAGAAGGTGTGGTGATTCTAAAAGTGAAAACTTCAGGATCGACCCCGACTGTTGCAGCAGAAGCGCCAAAAGCTGAAGCTGCGCCAGTTCAAGATGCTAAAGCGGAGCCAGTGGCTCAAGCTGCAGCAGCACCTGCGGGTGAGGTTGAAGTGATGGTGCCTGACCTCGGGGTAGACAAAGCAGCTGTGGCTGAAATTCTGGTTTCTGTCGGTGATACGGTTGAAAAAGACCAGAGCATCATTGTGGTGGAATCAGACAAAGCCACGGTTGAAGTGCCAAGCACAACTGCTGGGGTGATCAAGGCGATTCATGTTGAGCTGGGACAAAATGTCTCTGAAGGCATTGCACTGATGACAATTCAAGCTGAAGCGCAAGCAGAGGCTGCACCTGTTGCGGCTAAAGCGGAAGCACCGAAAGCAGCTGTTGCACCAGTAGAGACCACCAAAGCAGCACCTGCGGCATCTTCTACTCCAGCGGTGGCGACCTCTGACAATGCCGACAAGCTGACGAAAGAGCAGAATGTCGCCAACTCGAAAGTCTATGCCGGCCCTGCTGTACGTAAACTGGCGCGTGAACTGGGCGTAGTATTGTCAGAAGTTCAGGCTTCAGGTTCCAATGCCCGGGTGATGAAAGAAGATCTGAAGGCTTATGTCAAAGCGCGCCTGACTGCGCCGCAGGCTGCTCCTGTAGCCGCTGCTGTTCAAGCCGCAGGTCTACCAAAATTGCCAGACTTTAGTGCTTTTGGTGGTGTGGAAGAGAAAGCCTTAACGCGTTTGCAACAAGTGTCTATTCCGCAGTTGTCGCTGAATAATTTCATTCCGCAAGTGACCCAGTTTGATGCAGCCGATATTACTGAACTGGAAGCGTGGCGTAATGAGCTGAAAGGCAACTTCAAGAAAGAAGGCCTGAGCCTGACCATTATGGCCTTCATCATCAAAGCAGTTGCGCACTTGTTAAAAGAAGAGCGCGAGTTTGCTGGTCACTTGGCCGATGATGGCAAGTCAGTCCTGCTACGTAACGAGATCCATATGGGGATCGCGGTGGCAACGCCAGATGGTTTAACGGTTCCGGTATTGCGTCATCCCGATCAGAAGTCGATTAAACAGATTGCCACTGAGCTGGGAAGCTTGGGTCAAAAAGCGCGTGACAAGAAATTGTCGCCAAAAGATCTGCAAGGGGCGAACTTTACCATTACCAGCCTGGGCTCAATTGGTGGTACTGCATTTACGCCGCTGGTGAACTGGCCGCAAGTGGCAATTCTGGGAATTTCACCTGCCACCATGCAACCGGTCTGGAATGGTGAAGGTTTTGATCCACGCTTGATGCTACCGTTGTCTTTGTCATACGATCACCGTGTGATTAATGGTGCAGATGCTGCGCGTTTCACCAACAAGCTGACCCAGCTGCTTAAAGATATTCGTACTTTATTGATCTAATCTGATCAGATCATTTCAATCATAAACCTTGCTTCGGCGGGGTTTATTTTTGCCACATTGAAAAATAATGGATTTGATTCTATACTTGGCGCACTTCATTGGGGAGTAGCCGCCTTTTGCGCAAAGCAGAAGGGTGATGGTCAACATATTTGTCCTGAACCGGACATGGTCATCATAGCAAAGAACCAAATGAGCTTCTCGAAGCTTTCTTTTGTTGGCAAGACCTTTGATTTACCACTCTGCAGATTTTGGCTAGCAGGAGCGGTGAGTCATTGGTATTGGATGCTAGCCAGAGAAAGACCTCATGTATGAATTCTTACTGTCGACCGCAATCGTGGCACTGGCTGAAATGGGTGACAAAACCCAACTGCTGGCTTTGCTGCTTGCCGCACGTTTTCGCAAACCCGTTCCTATTTTAGTTGCTATTTTATTGGCGACGCTGATTAACCATGGCCTTTCTGCGGTATTGGGACAATGGATCACCACGGTGATTGGGCCGGAAGTGTTGCTGTGGATTGTGTCGATTGGTTTTATTGCGATGGCGGCCTGGATGCTGATTCCGGATGAACTCGGAGATGAAAATGCCAGTATCAATAAATGGCAAAAATTCGGGGTATTTGCTGCGACCTTCATTTTGTTCTTTCTGGCAGAAATTGGCGATAAAACCCAGATTGCCACAGTCGCGCTGGCAGCACGTTTCGATAGTATATTCTGGGTGATGCTCGGTACCACTTTGGGGATGATGCTGGCCAATGCACCTGCGGTATTTCTAGGAGATAAACTGGCGAACAGGCTGCCGATCAGCCTGATTCATAAAATTGGCGCGGCCATTTTCCTGGTGATTGGTGTCGCCACTCTGCTTCAATATTATTTATTTTAAAAATACAGTAATAATTGCATGAATCCTGAGCTAAAAACTCAGGATTTTTTATGCCTAAAATAAGCTTAAAACTTTGATAAGTAGTGTGATATGGCCAGTTTTATTGATTGTAAGTTCAACTAAATACTTATATGTTATATGGGTATAAAACAGCACTTTTAAATTTAAATCGGGGAATATATACATGGTTTTTGAACGCACCACATCGCAGGTCCTGTTTGATGACGGGACACATAAATGCATCAGTTTTACCAGTCTGGTCAAAGGTGAAGGCGTTCAGGCAAACCAGTTTTTAATCATTGATAACGAGCGGGCGGCGGTACTCGATCCGGGTGGTGATCTCACCTATGTTCCGCTAACCATGGAACTGAATAAATACACCCGGTTGACCAATCTGGATTATGTCATGGCTTCGCATCAGGATCCTGACATCATTACTTCGATGCCACGCTGGCTGGTATATACCGATGCCAAAGTGGTGGCTTCCAAGCTCTGGGCGCGTTTCTTGCCACATTTAAACTCGGCTTTTATGAGTGACCGGATGAAAGGCAACTGGCTAGATCGGCTGGTCGAGCTCCCGGATCATGGTCAGATCATTCCTCTGGGTAATGCCAATATTGTGGCGGTACCAGCGCATTTTCTGCATTCAGTCGGCAATTTCCAGTTTTATGATCCGATTGCCAAGATCCTGTTTTCGGGAGATATGGGTGCATCGATGGTCGATGATGCTGCCAAACCATTGGAAAACTTTGCTGCGCATATCCCAAAAATGAAAAGCTTTCATCAGCGTTATATGTGCAATAACAAGGTGATTCGTCTTTGGGTGAACATGGTGCGGGGCATGGATATCGAGATGATTGTGCCGCAGCATGGCACGCCTTTTATGGGTAAAGAGCAGATCACCCAGTTTCTGGACTGGATTGAAACGCTGCAATGTGGCACCGACCTGATGGACGAAACTGTTTTTACCTGTCCTGAATAGTTCACAGAAAAATAAAATTTTTCTTGTGTAGAAAAACAACATTTTTTATATTTCTTCTCCAAAAAACTTTTTTTTGATCATGAGAACTTATAAGAAATGTTATCTCAAGTTCCAACACCAGATGCATGTTTAAGCTGCGGGGCGTGCTGCGCCTATTTCAGGGTTTCGTTTTACTGGGCAGAAGGGATTCATATGCCTGAGCATTATACGGAACCTGTAACAGCAGTTTATTCATGTATGGCTGGAACCAATCAAAAAAATCCACGCTGTATTGCACTGGATGGCACCATCGGCCAGCAGGTCAGTTGCGGTATGTATGAGCTGCGCAGTTCATCCTGCAAAGAAGTACAGATCGCCGATGATCAATGCAATAAAGCCCGTTTGGCACATAATATGTTGCCTTTTATTCAGATTGAAAATGATGAAGCTGACAATGATGACAGTTTTGAATACGTCAGCTAAATCGACCCAAAGCAGAGTTTAGGCTCTGCTTTTTAGCTTTTCAAAGTATCGGGATTGAGTTCAAGCATCAGGCTACTGTGGTCAGTTCTTTTCTGATGTCGTAGTTCTCAAATTGATTCACTGGAAAAAATCCAGCCCTCAAAACTATTTTAATGCAAAAATAATTTTGCAATTGCAATGAAATTTAAGTCGATATTTGTTTATAATAGTGCACGGAAATTACCAGTGAGACTGTTATGTTGACCATCGTTCAAGACGCGTTAACCTTCGATGATGTCCTATTACTCCCTGCCTATTCTACTGTTCTCCCAAAAGATGTCTCTCTAAAGACACGCCTGACCCGTGGCATTAACCTGAATATTCCTCTTGTGTCTGCAGCGATGGATACGGTGACTGAGTCCCGTATGGCAATTGCAATGGCGCAAAACGGTGGTATCGGTATTTTGCACAAGAACATGGATATCGCTGTTCAGGCTGCAGAAGTGCGCCGTGTGAAAAAATTCGAAGCGGGTATGGTCAAAGACCCGATTACAGTTACTCCTGAAACCACAGTACGTGAATTGATTGCTTTGACTCAAGCCAACAATATCAGTGGTGTACCAGTGGTGAAAGATGGCAAAGTGGTCGGTATTGTGACAGGTCGCGATACACGCTTTGAAACCAATCTTGAGCAGCCAGTCAGCAACATCATGACTGGTCAGGATCGTCTGGTAACAGTTCGCGAAGGCGAATCGAAAGAAAATATCCAAGCCTTATTACAGCAGCACCGTATTGAAAAAGTATTGGTGGTGAATGATCAGCAAGAGCTGAAAGGCTTGATTACGGTGACAGATTTCCGTAAAGCTGAACTTTATCCAAACAGCTGTAAAGATGATTTAGGTCGTCTACGTGTCGGTGCTGCAGTCGGTACCGGTGCAGAAACCCCAAGCCGTGTTGAAGCGCTGGTTGAAGCCGGTGTCGATGCGATTGTTGTCGATACAGCACATGGTCATTCTGCGGGTGTGATCGAACGGGTACGTTGGGTTAAAGCCAACTATCCACAAGTTCAGGTGATTGGCGGTAACATCGCAACTGGCGATGCTGCATTGGCTTTGCTTGATGCAGGTGCGGATGCGGTTAAAGTCGGGATTGGTCCGGGTTCAATCTGTACCACACGTATTGTGGCCGGTATTGGTATGCCGCAAATTTCTGCAATCGATTCTGTTGCTAATGCGCTGAAAGATCAGATTCCGTTGATCGCGGATGGTGGTATCCGTTTCTCTGGCGATATGGCCAAAGCGATTGGTGCGGGTGCAAGTACCATTATGGTTGGTTCATTGATGGCCGGTACTGAAGAAGCACCGGGTGAAGTTGAATTCTTCCAAGGCCGTTACTACAAAGCCTACCGCGGTATGGGTTCGTTGGGTGCCATGGCGGGTGCAACCGGTTCGGCTGACCGTTACTTCCAGGACTCTAAAGCCGGTGCCGAGAAACTGGTTCCTGAAGGCATTGAAGGTCGCGTACCGTACAAAGGTCCAATGGGCAATATCGTGCATCAGATGATGGGCGGCCTACGTTCTTCGATGGGTTATACCGGTTCTGCCGTGATTGAAGACCTGCGTCAAAATGCCAAGTTTGTGAAAATCACTTCTGCCGGTATGTCGGAATCACATGTGCATGATGTGACCATTACCAAAGAAGCACCCAACTATCGCGTGGGTTAATCTCCTGTGATTTAAAATTTTTAAAAGCCGTCATGCAAATGACGGCTTTTTTATTTTGGTGTAAAGTGTGGCACAGGGAAAAAATGGGTGAGATCAATCATCCGCTAAGAAGTGAGATAAAGATGAGTTATTTTGGTACGGATGGTATTCGTGGAAAGTTTGGCGAATTGCCGATTACCCCTGAGTTTGCCCTGAAATTGGGGTTTGCAGCCGGTAAGGTTTTAAAGCGTCATAGTAAAAAAGCCAAGCCCTTGGTGGTTTTGGGTAAAGATACCCGTTTGTCTGGCTATATCCTGGAAGCCGCCTTGCAGGCAGGTTTAAATGCGGCTGGCGTCTATGTTCATCTTTTAGGCCCACTGCCAACACCGGCGATTGCCCATTTGACCCGCGCCTTGCATGCCAGCCTGGGAATTGTAATTTCTGCTTCGCATAATCCGTATTTCGATAACGGTATTAAGTTTTTCTCGGCGGAAGGCAAGAAATTACCGGATGCCTTGCAAGAAGAAATCAATCAGGAACTCGAACAAGATTTCATCATTGAAGATACCGCGAGCCTGGGTAAAAGTATCCGGGTCAAAGATGCCAATGGTCGCTATATTGAATTCTGTAAATCGACTTTCCCCTATCATCTGGACTTGAATGAACTCACCATTGTGGTGGATTGTGCCAATGGTGCCGCCTATAACGTCGGGCCTGCTGTGTTCCGTGAGCTGGGCGCACGTGTGATTGCCATTCATAATGAACCGACCGGGTTAAATATAAATAAAGACTGTGGTTCGACTCATCCTGAAAGCTTGCAACAAGCCGTGATCCAGCATCAGGCCGACTTAGGTGTTGCTTTTGATGGCGATGCCGACCGTGTAGTTCTGGTGGATAAGTCTGGAAAGCTGATTGATGGCGACCATATTCTGTATATTCTTGCCACGCAAAGCTCGAAAAAGCCGGCAGGTATCGTCGGTACCTTAATGAGCAATATGGCACTGGAACTGGCACTGGAAAAAGCTCAAGTGCCATTATTACGTGCCAAAGTCGGCGACCGTTATGTGTTGCAAGGTCTGGAAGAAAACGGCTGGACGATTGGTGGCGAGCCTTCTGGGCATATTCTGACCTTGGACAAGAGCACCACCGGTGATGCGATTATTGCCGCCTTGCAAGTGCTGACAGTCATGGTTGAACAGAAGAAAGCCCTGCATGAGCTGGTGGCTGATTTTCAACTGTTGCCAAATGTCCTGGTCAATGTGCGTTTAGATGCCATGTTTGATCCTTATTCAGTACCGGCCTTGGCCGCTGAATTTGAAAAAGCCGAACAGCAGCTTAAAGGGCGTGGCCGCTTGTTGATTCGTAAATCAGGCACTGAACCGGTGATTCGTGTCATGGTGGAAGGCGAAGATTTAAGTGAAGTGACTGCACTGGCAAATTCATTAGCTGATGCTGTACGTGCCAATGCCGCTTAGAGGAAGAAAGAATGAGTGATCTGATCAAAGATCTGAGTGAGCTACGCCTGAATTATCAGAAAGGCGAGCTGCAAGAACAGCAGGTCAACCCGAATCCGCATATGCAGTTCTTGCAATGGTTTAACCATGCACTAGAAGCGAAGCTGCATGAACCCTATGCCATGTCATTGGCAACGGCGGATGCTCAAGGTCGTCCGCATGTGCGTACCGTATTACTGCGCGGGGCGACTGAAGCCGGCTATGACTTCTATACCAATTATGACAGCCAAAAAGGTTTGGATCTGGCCGAAAATCCGTATGCTGAATTATTGTTCTATTGGCAGGATCAGGAACGTCAGATTCGGGTGAGTGGTAAAGTCATCAAGATTTCTGAACAGGAGTCGACTGATTACTATCATAAACGCCCACGTGACAGCCAGATTGCTGCGCATATCAGCACCCCGCAAAGTGGGGTAATTGCCAGCCGTGAAGAGCTGCAACAGCGTTTCTGGGATTTGCATAATCAGGTGGCGAATCAGCAACAGCTGGATAAACCGGAGTTTTGGGGCGGTTATCGTCTCGAACCCGATTATTATGAATTCTGGCAGGGCCGTCCGAACCGTCTGCATGATCGTTTAAGCTATGAGAAAATTGACGGTGCATGGCAATTGCAACGCTTGATGCCTTGATTATGCCAAAAATCATGCCAAAACTTGACATCAAACAGCGCCCCTTTCTGACCCGTCCTGAAAATTTTCAGGGTGTTCCAGCGTTTGTGGCTGAAATTCTGGCCCGTCGCGGGGTGGAGTCCGAGCAGGAACTTGAGCTTAAACTCAAGCATCTGCTGGCACCGACCATGAAAGGCCTGACGGATGCGATTCAGTTGATCGATCAGGCAATTGATCGTGGCCAGAAAATCGTGATTGTCGGCGATTACGATGCCGATGGTGCAACCAGTACTGCACTCATGGTGCTGGCTCTACGTGATATGGGGGCGAATGTCGAGTATCTGGTACCAGACCGTTTTAAATATGGCTATGGTCTGACTGCTGCCATTGCCGATCTGGCTTTCGTCAATTTCACACCTGATCTGCTGATTACCGTGGACAATGGTATTTCCAGCCATGCAGGAGTGAAACAGGCGCAAGATCATGGTATGCAGGTGATTATTACCGATCATCACCTGACCACCAAGCCGACACCTGAAGCCGAAGCGGTGGTCAATCCGAATCAGCTGGGTTGTGATTTCCCCAGCAAAGCCTTGGCCGGGGTCGGGGTGGCGTTTTATGTGCTGGCCAATCTGTCGACCCATCGCAAAAAACTTGGAAAATCGACCACTCAAATTATTCATTATCTTGATCTGGTGGCACTCGGTACTTATGCCGATGTCGCCAGTCTGGACTATAACAACCGGATTCTGGTCGATGCGGGCTTGAAACGGATTCAGCAAGGGCAGTGCCGCGCGGGGATCAGTGCGCTACTGGATATTGCAAAACGTGATCCGGCAGGTCTAAAAGCGCAAGATCTCGGTTTTGTCTTAGGGCCGCGAATTAATGCAGCCGGACGGATGGAAACCATGGACATCGGGATCGAGTGTCTATTGGCGCCGGATCTGGCAAACGCCTATCCACTGGCCGAACAGTTGAATCAACTGAATGTTGAACGCCGTCAGGTCGAAGCTAAAATCAAGCAGGACGCTTTAAACGAACTTGAGAAAATCCAGCTGGACGAAACTGAATTGCCGGCTGCATTAATCATGTTTGAACAGCATTGGCATCAAGGTGTCATTGGTATTGTGGCGGGGCGTTTAAAAGAGCAATTTCATCGTCCGAGTATTGTCTTTGCCGCAGATGAAGATGGCATACATATCAAGGGTTCAGCGCGTTCGATTGACGGGATTCATATCCGTGATGCGATTGAACAGGTGGCGGAGCAATATCCACATTTAGTCAGTCATTTTGGCGGGCATGCAGCGGCAGCGGGTTTAACCCTGAAAAAAGAAAATTTTGCTGAATTTAAGCAGGTCTTTGAAGCACTGATTGCTACGATGGACGCGGATTTATTCACTGCGACTTTATGGACGGATGGGGAGCTATCCGCTTCGGCTTTCCAGATCGAAACAGTCGATATCCTGCAACATTTAAGTCCGTGGGGGCAAAAATTCCCTCCACCTATTTTTGAAGGGATCTTCAAGATTATGGACTATCGTTGGCTCAAAGATGTACATCTTAAATTACGCGTGGCTTTGGAAAATGGGCAGGTGATTGATGCGATCGCCTTCAATGCAGCCGATAAATATGAATTTGATCCGATGAAAGATACACGCTTGGTGTATGAGCTGGATAAAAATGTCTTTAATGGCAATGTCAGCCTGCAAATGCGGATTATCCATTTAGAACAATAGGCCATAAAAAACCGCTCAAGTGAGCGGTTTTTTTGCTTTTAATCGGAGAGATTAGAAGCGGTATGCACCACGTACGCCAAAGGTATCAGCATTATCAGCAAAATTAATCGAACCTTCTAAGCTAACTTGTTGGTTAAAGAATTTCTTGGCACGAATGGTAAAGACATCATTACCTTCTAGATCTGAGTCAGAGAATCCTAAGCCAACACTGAAAGTTTTATCGAGATATAAATCCGCACCTAGGTTATAAGCATCGATATCACCAAAACTTGCACCACCTTCGAAGTTCATATCGTATTGACCGACTTGTGTTACATATTTAGCACGTAAAGTTGGATCAATTTCATCGTCTGCATTGTCTTCAGAAATACCTACAAGACCAAGTGCTACTAATAAGCCAGGAACAGGTAAATAACCCGCTTCAGCAGCGTAACCAGTTATGTCACCAGCGTCATTATCAAAATGAGTAATATTACCACTTAAATAAAAGTCTGAATTTGGACAAAATATTCAATACCAGCACCAATGCCAAACGTGTCTGAATCATCTTGATAGCTTAATACACCATTCACATTGCTGGCACGGTTTAAAAATGCAGCTTCATTCAAAGGCGAATTTTTGACTTGGACCGAGTTGAAGTAGTAAGTCCCATCGATAGCAAAACCTACATCTGAACCACCTTGGTCACGATCAATAAGATCAATAGAAGCCCCAACTTCAGTTTGGTAAGCGTGTGCAGTTCCCAGGCCAGCAAGAAGCGCTGTAGCAAGAGCAAGTTTCTTAAGCATTTAGATTTCTCTCTTTGTTATAAAAATATGACTGTTTGATGAACAGTTGTAACAAATTGTACAGCTTATATTCGCCCCGTCAATGTGCAAAAAAATACCTAAATGCTTGTTAAGAGTGCAATAAAAAACCCATCCGAGGATGGGTTTTTTTATGAATAATTAATTTGTGGTTTTAGATTAGAAGCGGTATTTCGCTGCTACACCAAATTTATTGTAGTCATTGTTACCTGCTTCACCAAAGCCTACTCGACCTTCGAGGCTGACTTGCTGATTAATGAATTTACGAGCGCTTACACCGAATTCATTTTGATTTCTCAGATCATTGTCTTGGTAGTCGACACCAACACTGAAGGTTTTGTCAATGAAATAATCTGCTGCCAGATTGTATTCATCTAGATCACCAAAAGCTGCACCTGCTTCCAGGTTGATATCTTTACCATTACTAAGTGTAGTCACGTATTTGGCGCGAAGTGTTGGATCTACACCATCATCATTGTCGTTATCCCAACCTTTTACACCCGCCGCAATCAATAGACCTGGCGCTGGTAAATAACCAACTTCTACACCGTAAGTCGTTAAGTCATTATCAACATTATTGTTGTCTTGCAGATCATGACCATTCACATTACCGCTTAAGTAGAAGTCAGAATTTGGAACGAAGTACTCTGCACCTACGCCATATTGATGCGCTTCATTATCGCCAATTTCATTATATTGATAATGAGCATTTACGTTACTGGCACGATCAAGGAAAGCTGCCTCTGCTAATGGTGCATTACGTGTTTGAACTGGATTGAAGTAATATGTACCATCAACACCGAAAGAGCCACTGGTTCCACCGTTATCAGGATCAAATACGCCTGCTGATGCACCAATTTCTGCCTGGTAAGCATGTGCTGCTGTACCTGTCATTGCTATTGCTGAAAGTAGTGCCGAAGCAATCGCTAATTTTTTCATGGTTACTACCCCTCAAATCTTTAGTTAAAAACATTACACTTTTTGTTACAACTTTCAGTCTAGAGCAATTTCAAAGATCGTCAATCAAAGGAAAGTTACAGCAATGTGAATAGCGTAATCTTATGTAATCTTTTCTAAATAAGTAACTGAATAATAAAATTAAATTTATAATGTAGTGTTTTATTAAAACTGTGTAGATATTGTGGAATGTATTGAATTTGCTGATTTTTTATTCAATTTGGTAGATATTTTTAGACGATAAAATTAAATGAAAACTATATTTTGATAATGAATGCGAGATGCGAAATCCGATCAAGCTTCAGATCAAAACGACATTTAATAACCGATTCAATTGTCAAAAATTTCCTGACGAAAACATAACTCTAAATTGGGATGACATTCGAGCTTTGGACTGGATCCACCACACTGAAATAGCAGAAATAGACTGTGCTATAATATGGGGCTAAATAATTTGTGCCTAATTTTGATTGAGAGTAATTCACGTGGAAATTAATCCGTATCTAAACCAATTAAAAGACTTAAACGAACGTGGTCAAACACTACGGGGGTATCTTTGACTACGATCTGAAAAAAGAGCGTTTAGAGGAAGTCCTGCGTGAATTAGAAGATCCCACCATCTGGAATGACCAGAGTCGTGCCCAGGCCATGGCCAAAGAAAAAGGCGAACTTGAGAACGTATTAAATGTGCTGGATGGTTTGACCACACAGCTTGAAGATGCGCAGGCCTTGCTTGATCTGGCAGTGGAAGCGGATGATGAAGGCTTACTGGAAGATGTACAGGCTGAACTGACTACAGCTGAAGAAGAACTGGCTAAACTTGAATTCCGTCGTATGTTCAACAATCCGATGGATCCTAATCCTTGTTATTTAGAAATTCAGGCCGGTTCGGGTGGTACTGAAGCGCAGGACTGGGCATCCATGCTCATGCGGATGTACCTGCGCTGGATTGAACGTCATGGCTTTAAAGCAGAAATCATGGAAGAATCGGACGGTGATGTTGCAGGGCTTAAATCAGCGACGATTCGTGTAGACGGTGAATATGCCTATGGCTGGTTACGTACCGAGTCAGGCGTACATCGTTTAGTGCGTAAATCGCCATTTGACTCGGGCAACCGTCGTCATACCTCATTCTCGGCTGTGTTTGTTTCGCCTGAAGTCGATGACAATATTGAGATCGAAATTAATCCGGCAGATGTGCGTACCGATACCTATCGTGCATCGGGTGCCGGTGGTCAGCATATTAACAAAACGGATTCTGCGGTTCGTTTAACGCATGCACCGACCGGGATTGTAGTGGCCTGTCAGAACCAGCGTTCACAGCATGCCAACCGCGACCATGCCTGGAAGCAGTTACGCGCCAAACTTTATGAACGTGAAATGCAAATTCGTAATGATGCTGCAAAAGCGCTGGAAGATACCAAGTCTGATATCGGCTGGGGAAGCCAGATTCGTTCATACGTTCTGGATGATTCACGTATTAAAGACTTACGTACCAGTGTCGAAAGTTCCAATACCGGCGCGGTTCTGGATGGCGATCTGGATAAATTTATCGAAGCAAGCTTGAAACAGGGCTTGTAAGAAATCGTTTAAGCTTGTAAGAAATCGTTTAAATAGCTGGCGTAACCAAGTTAGTACAGACTGTGACTCTTATATCTAAATTTATCGATATATAAATCGATAAAATGCGATATAATCGGTTTAGATGCTGAAACAAGTTTTGTTACGCCACAGATTGTGATGTACCTATGGATCTTGATCTAATTTTTAAAGCCTTAGCCAATCCGATACGTCGGCAGATTCTGGAATGGTTGAAATCGCCAGAACAATATCTATCTGTGGAAGAGTGTGGCGGCTTTCAACGCGGGGTCTGTGCAGGGCAGATTGAAAAGTTAGGACAAGTCTCTCAGTCCACCATGTCCAATCATTTGTCTGTCTTGCAGCAGGCCGGTTTAATCACCGCGACCAAGCACGGACAATGGTCTTATTTCTCGCGTAATGAAGCTTTGATTCAGCAATATATCGACTATATGCAACAACACCTTTAATCCAACAGGTGGGAGTACTGATGGCTGAATTAAATTCTCCTTTAACGCTTGGCGCGTTAGAACTTAAAAACCGTGTCATCATGGCGCCGCTTACGCGTAGTCGTGCAACTGACGACCGCGTACCAACGCCAATGATGGCCGAATATTATGCACAACGTGCAAGTGCCGGTTTAATCATTTCTGAAGCCACGGTGATTTCTGAAGAAGCCAATGGTTACCGTAATACTCCTGGTCTCTTTACTGATGCGCAGGTAGCAGGCTGGCAGCAGGTGACTCAAGCGGTACATGACCAAGGTGGCCTGATTGTGGCGCAGCTGTGGCATGTGGGTCGTGTGTCTGATCCAGAACTGTTAAATGGTGAAACGCCAGTATCGGCGAGCAGTGTACAACAGGCCGGTCATGTCAGTTTATTGCGTCCAAAACGTCCTTATGTGTTGCCGCGTGCGCTGGAAATTTCAGAAATTCATACCATTACCGAACAATATAAACAGGCGGCAATTTGCGCCAAAGCTGCCGGTTTTGATGGGGTTGAATTACATGCAGCCAATGGTTATCTGATTGACCAGTTCCTGCAAACCAAGACCAACCAGCGTGAAGATGAATACGGGGGGGCAGTCGAAAACCGTGCCCGTTTCCTGCTGGAAGTCATGGATGCACTGATTGATGTCTGGGGTGCAGACCGTGTCGGAATTCATTTGGCACCGCGTGGCGATGAACACGATATGGGCGACAATGATCCACGTGAAACCTTCGGTTATGTCATGGAACAGTTGGGCAAGCGCCAGATCGCGTTCTTCTTTACCCGTGAATATCTGGCGGAAGACAGTATCTCGGAGTATATGAAACAGCGCTCAAACGGCGTGCCGTATATGGCCAATATGCGTTTAAGTCGTGACGATGCGATTGAATTGCTGGCTTCAGGCAAAGCAGATGCGGTAGCTTTTGGTAAGGCTTATATTGCCAATCCGGATTTATACGAGCGCCTACTCGAAGATGCACCGCTAAATGAACTAAAGCTGGAAAATATGATCGGAACCAATGTCGCAGAAGGCTATATTGATTATCCGACATTGGCTGAAACAGACGCTTTAACTACTGTAGAATAATCTAAAAATGAGCCACATCGATTAACATGTCGATGTGGCTCTGTTATATTTTGTCGATTGAATCTGTTTCGAGGCGCATTTGGCTACTCCATTTTGGTATAACGCAGCGTTAGCTCTGATTAAACCCTTATATCAATCGCGTATTCGTAAACGTGCGACCGATCCTGAACAATTACAACAAGAACTGACAGAACGTTTCGGCCCATTTCAGCCGCCCAAAAATCTGCATGCCATCTGGTTTCATGTGGTCTCGGTCGGTGAGACCAATGCTGCCCAGCCTCTCATCGAACATTATTTAAAATCGGGTCATCCGGTGCTGGTCACCAATACCACCAAAACCGGTCAGGCACGGGCCAAATCACTTTTTTTAAAAGCACCTTATCTGGATTTATTTCAAGCGGTCTATTTACCTGCTGATCAGAAAGTACTGATTGGTGATTTTTATCAGCAGTATCAGCCAAAACTGTTATTGCTGATGGAAACCGAGCTTTGGCCGAATCTGCTGGATCAGGCACCAGAGTTTGATGTGCCCAGTATATTATTGAATGCGCGTCTTTCGGAAAAGTCAGCCAAGGGCTATGCCAGGGTTAAAGGTCTGACCCGGAGCATGCTACAGCAGTTAAGTCAGCTTTTGGCACAGGATACTGCCACCCAGCAGCGTTATATCGAGTTGGGAATCACCGCCGAAAAAACCCAGGTTTTGGGCAATATCAAATTTGATATTACTGCACCACAAAGTTTTGTAGAACATGCTGCAAACTTGAAGCAAGCATGGCAACTGGCAGGTCGCAAAATTATGATACTGGCCAGTACCCATGCGCCTGAAGAAAAAGAAATTCTAAGCGCTTTAAAATCGGCTTTAGATAGCAACCCAAAACTTTTATGTATCGTCGTACCCCGTCATCCGGAACGTTTTGATGAGGTGTTTCAGGCTGCACAGAGTTTAAATTTAATAACTCAGCGCCGTAGTTTGGCCCAGAACATTGAAGCAGATACCCAGGTTTATCTGGCGGACTCGATGGGGGAAATGTGGCTCTGGTATGCTTTGAGTCAAGCCTGTTATGTCGGTGGCTCGCTGAATGAGCCGGGTGGTGGGCATAATATTCTGGAGCCGATTGCCTTGAATGTACCGACTGTTTTAGGCAAAAACTATTTTAATTTTCAGACCATTGTCGATGAATTCGTTCAAGCAGATGCAGTAGAAGTTGTGCAGGATGCGCAGCAGGCGGCAGAGGTATTGCTGGAACTTTTGCAAGATCAAATCAAGGCACAACGTTTAAATACAGCAGCGCAGAGAATTATGCAGTTAAATACGGGATCGCTTGCCAAGCATATTCAGGTGATTGATCGGTATCTTTAATTTATATTGATAAGTAACAGATATTGGATTTACCAAGACGGCAGGGATGCCGTCGTTAGGCTGTGTGGATTGAAGTTTTTTCAATATTTCTAAGCTGGCTTATCTAGCCTACTTTTCAAAGATGAAAAGTAGCAAAAATATTTTGTATCCCTGAAGGAATGTGCTTCACCCTCAGGGATACGCACGACATCCATGTCGCCACCCTCTAGCGGATAGAGGTCATTCAACAGTTCTTCGGTATAAAATCTTCTATGAATATTGTCCTGCTTGACCATCGACAAACACAATCGGATCTCTGGACGATTTCATCGAAACGTCAACTGGAACATTTACAGCAGCATGTGCAGATTCAAGTTGGAGATACCTTAAAAGTAGGGGTGCTGGAAGGTCAGCGTTATCTCACCGAGATTGTCGAGATTTCTGAAAAAGCAGTGCGACTAAAACCGCTTCAAGAGGATGCTGTTCCAAAAAAATTACCGGTGACCCTGATTGTGGCCTTGCCACGGCCGAAAGTGCTGCGCCGTTTGATCATGGACAGTGTCACCTTGGGCGTGGAAAAAATCATTTTACTGCATAGTTATCGCGTCGATAAAAGCTACTGGCAAACCCCATTTTTACAGCAGTTAAATCATTATATCGAGCTGGGACTGGAACAGGCAGGAGATACAATAGCTCCGAAAATCGAGCTGTATAAACGTTTTAAACCTTTTGTTGAAGATATTTTACCGGACTTGATTACGGCTGACCGACCCGCTTATGTGGCACATCCTTATGCCGAACAATCCATGCCTTTTGCGATTCCGCATCCTTGTACGATGATCATCGGCCCGGAAGGTGGATTCATTCCGTATGAAGTAGATTTACTGGTTAAAAACGGCTGCCAGGCTGTGAGTCTGGGCAACCGTATTCTCCGCACTGAAACCGTGATTCCCTATGTTCTAGGTCGCCTGTTTAGCACGAGCTGAGGCATCTTCATTGCCTTCGCCGCGATAGACTTTGACTTCCTGTACCGGATAAGGAATTGAAATATGATGTTCGGCAAATGCCTGAATCACGCGTTCCTGCACCGCACTGATTGAGGTTCCTGTGCCTGTCTCAGTGGTATCGACCCACCAGAGCGCTTTTAAGGTAATGGAAAAATCAGCCAGCGCCGTGACATTGACACTAAAGCCCGGCTGACTGAGGATGGTCGGGTCTTTATCTAAAATGGCGGTAATCAGGTCTTTGGCCTTCTGGATATCATCTTCATAACCAATGCCCACTACAAACTCACAGCGACGGCGGGTATAGGCCGTGTTTACCGTCACGGCACTGGTATAGACCGTGGCATTGGGAATCACGATACGGCGGCCATCCGGTGAACGCAAAAAAGTCGCACGAATCTGGATATCTTCGACTGTGCCTTCCATGCCATTGACGATAATATCATCGCCAATCTTGAATGGTTCACCGAGTAAAATCAGCACACCAGAAAGCAGGTTCTGGAAAATATCCTTGAAGGCAAAACCGATCGCGACCGAACCAATTCCGAGGGCACTCATCAGCTGACCCGGGGTAAAGCCAGGCACGGCAATGACCAGACCAATCAAAACACCAAAGAAAATAATAAAGGTACTACCGACACGGTTGAGGACCAATACCAGATTCTGGCGGGTATAAGAGCGGTTTTCCAAAGTTTTACGTACGAAAAACTTGAAGACTTTGGAGAGTAACCAGAAAATCGTAATCACGATTAGCGCGATACAGAAATAAGGCACACGCTCCCAGAAGCCTTCCATGATCTTGTCAATGGTGCTGTAGGCATCATTATACTTGGCGGTATGTTCAATCACGGTCTGGGTCGTTTTCTCAGTTGCCTGATGTAACAACTCCGTGGTGCCCTCTGTTACCTGGCTTAAGGTATTGTTTTGCTCTGCCACAAAAATTCCACAATTCAAATTTTGCCTATTCTGCCTATTTTGCCTGATGTTCAGCAAAAAATTAATAAGGGCTCGAAGTCACCAGTGGATATTTTCTAAAAATAACGGCGCTGTTATTAAAAGTATTTGGTGGTTTTTTGCATCATTTCCGTGGGGGTAGGTGACTGTTCTTCACCGCTCATATAACTGAATAAAGCGATAGATCCCAACAGGCTAAGCAGGGTCAGGATAATCATCAACCAGGCCAGCATCTTTTCCCAGAGCAAGGTCATCCGTGCCGGACCATACTGATTACTGCCTCGATCGCCCGAACCAAAAACGATATAAAGCCATACAAAAATGTTTACTAGCGGCAGTAAAAATAATAGTGCCCACCAGCCACTGCGGTTCATGTCATGCAAACGGCGAACGGTCACCACTAAAGCGAAATAGGCATAGACCAGAATCATGATCAGCACGCCGATACCGGCCAAGCCTTGTAGTGAAAGCAGCCAGTTAGAATCCATTGAATGGACTGCAATATTCACAATATCAATACTTAAGCCCAGCGCAATACTGCTAAACAGGAAGATGAAATGTAGAAATGCTGACCACGCAATAAAACTCAGACGCCCGAAACGGCCTTTTATCGACAAGGGATGATCCGTTGCCACTAAAGCGGGAGGGGTGAAATAGGGAGATTCTGGCGATTTCATAAATATGATCCTGAACTGAACAAAATGAAATAAGAGCGAGAGCTAAATTCTATTTTTTAAAGGGCATTGCTACAGATCATACACAGTTATGCAGAATATTCTGTACTGTAAGTTATGCTTTATTTTGTTTGAATTTGAATAAATAATCTACGACGAAAGCATGATTGCCGGATTCGAAATAAGCAGGCCATACTGCTATTATGCATAAAAAACAATCAACAACACAGCATTAACCTCTCGTGATGAGATAGAACAAAATCAAGGAAGTGACATATGCAAGAGATCTATCCAGTACCCGAAGATTTTAAAAAAACAGCACGCACGCTTGAAGACCAGTATTTCGAACGTTATCAACATTCCATCGAGCAGCCAGAAGCATTCTGGACAGAACAGGCACAACGTCTGGACTGGATCAAGCCTTTTACCCAAGTCAAAAATACCAGTTTCGATCCCGACAATTTTAAAATTGAATGGTTTGCTGATGGTCAGCTCAATGTCAGCGCCAACTGTCTGGACCGTCATCTGAAAGAACATCCCTATAAGCCGGCCATTATCTGGGAAGGGGATCATCCTTCACGGCACAAGATTATTTCTTTTGCCGAGTTGCATGACGAAACCTGCCGTTTCGCCAATGTGCTGAAAAAAAATGGCATTGCTAAAGGCGACCGGGTGATGCTGTACATGCCCATGGTCTCTGAAGCCGCGATTGCCATGCTGGCCTGCGCGCGCATCGGGGCGGTGCATTGCGTGGTATTTGGTGGGTTTTCACCGGATTCTCTGGCCAGCCGGATTGAAGACTGTCAGGCCAAAATGGTGATTACGGCCGATTCCGGTATGCGCGGCGGGAAACCGATTCCGCTGAAAGCCAATGTTGATGAAGCCCTGAAACTGGCTGGTACAGACTCCATTCAAAATGTAATAGTGGTGCATCGCACCGGCAACCCGATTGAAATGCAAGAGGGGCGCGACCTGTGGTATCACATGGAAATCATGTCGGTGAATGACATTTGCCCACCGGAACCGATGAATGCCGAAGATCCGCTATTTATCCTGTATACCTCAGGTTCGACCGGCAAGCCCAAGGGCGTGATGCATACCACGGGCGGTTATTTGACTTATGTGAATTGCAGTTTCCGCGAAGTGTTTGACATCAAACAGGATGATATCTTTTGGTGTACCGCAGATGTCGGCTGGATTACCGGACATTCCTATGTGCTGTATGGCCCATTGTCGAATGGCACCACGACTCTTATGTTCGAGGGTGTTCCGCAGTATCCGAGCTGGGCGCGTACCGGACACATTGTCGATAAGCATAACGTCACCATTCTCTATACCGCACCGACAGCCATCCGCGCCATGATGCGTGAAGGTGATGCCTTTGTGCGGGAAAGTGACCGCAGCAGCCTGAGAATTCTAGGTTCGGTGGGTGAGCCGATTAATCCTGAAGCCTGGAACTGGTATTACACCGTGGTCGGTGAAAGTCGCTGTCCCGTCATTGATACCTGGTGGCAGACGGAAACCGGCGGTTTTATGATTACGCCATTGCCAGGCGCGACTGATTTGAAACCGGGTTCTGCAACACGGCCTTTCTTTGGGGTACAACCTGCGATTGTCGATGCGGATGGTAAGGAGCTGGAAGGCGAAGCTGAAGGCAATCTGGTGATTAAAGATTCCTGGCCGGGCCAGATGCGAACCATCTGGGGTGATCCGGAACGTTTTATCGAAGCCTATTTCTCGACTTATCCGGGTACTTATTTTACCGGAGATGGCGCGCGTCGCGATAAAGACGGTTATTACTGGATTACTGGCCGGGTCGATGATGTGCTGAATGTGTCCGGACACCGTTTAGGCACAGCTGAAGTTGAAAGTGCGTTGGTGGCCCATGAAGCAGTGGCTGAGGCTGCTGTGGTGGGTATGCCGCATGACATTAAAGGGCAGGGAATTTGTGCCTTTGTCACCTTACAGGCCGACGTGACCAGTTCAGATGAATTGCGTGCTGAACTGGTGAGCTGGGTGCGCAAGATTTTGGGGCCAGTGGCGACACCTGATGCACTGTACTGGGCACCCGCTTTGCCCAAAACCCGTTCAGGGAAAATCATGCGCCGGATCTTGAGAAAGATTGCAGCCAATGAGCTGGATAGCCTGGGCGATACCTCGACATTGGCTGAACCACAAGTGGTGGATCATCTGATTGCAGAAGTACAAGCCAATCCTCGTTAAATAGCTAAAGTCCACAAGCAAAATACCGGCTGCACGCAGCCGGTATTTTTAGATCAGGAATAAGCTCTGCATGCTTTCGAATATAGCGCAACGTCTTGATCTGCTAAGCTGCCCACATGCTGAACATGAGTTAAAATAATGAATGTACAATCACCATATTTAGATCAATCTCCTGTCGATATTGCCCAGAAACTGGCAGAACAATTTGCCCAAACTGCCGCAGTGCGAGACAAGCAGGGCGGTAATCCCAAGCATGAACGAGACCTGATCCGTAACAGTGGTCTGCTCGGCTTGTCTATTCCTGTTGCCTATGGTGGACAGGGTGCAGACTGGCGGACAATTTTTAAAACCATTCAGACCCTGGCGCAGGTCGATAGCTCTCTGGCGCATATTTATGGATTTCATCATTTATTGATTGCCACCGTACAGCTATTTTCCCAACCTGAGCAATATGGCAAATGGTTTGCACAGACTGTCCAAAATAATCTGTTCTGGGGCAATACTCTCAATCCGCTGGATCGTCGTACCACGGCAACTCAAGTCTCAGAACATGAATATATTTTCCATGGTGATAAAAGCTTTTGTTCTGGTTCGATCGATTCGGATATGTTGCTGTGTTCAGGTTATAACGAAGCAGGAAAATTGCTGATTGGCGTGATTCCTACCCAGCGACAGGGTGTGAGCTTTCTAGGCGACTGGAACAATATGGGCCAGCGCCAGACTGACAGCGGCACCAGTCATTTTGAACAGGTCAACATTCACCGGGATGAATTGCTGCTCAATCCGGGGCCACTGAGTACGCCGTATTCCAGTTTACGTCCATTGATTGCGCAGCTGATATTTGTGCATATGTTTCTCGGTGTCGCCGAAGGGGCTTTTGAAGTTGCCAAACAGACCGTACAAACCCAAAAAGCCTGGTCAAAATCCTTGGCTGAACATGCAGTGAATGATCCTTTTACCCAAAAGCATTTTGCCGAGTTTTATGTGCAGCTGGAAAGCGTGCGTTTATTGGCAGATCAAGCCATTCAGACCTTGCAGAAAGCTTGGAATATCGGCCCTGATCTGACTGCCGAGCAGCGTGGTGAAGTCTCGATTGCGATTGCCACCGCCAAAATTGCCGCGACCAATAGCTCTTTATATATCACCCAGAATATTTTTCAGGTCATGGGTGCACGGGCAACGACTGCGCAACTGAATCTGGACCGGTTCTGGCGTAATGTTCGGACTCAAACCTTGCATGATCCGGTGGATTATAAATATCAGGAAGTGGGGGAATGGGTGCTGACCGGAAAAGTGCCTGATCCAAGTTTTTATTCCTGATCCTAATAATAAAACAGCCTCTATATGAGAAGCTGTTTTATTATTTTTAAGATGACGGGTCTTTTTTAAAGCTGCTTAAAAGCCTCGATTGCCCGGACACGGGAAGATTTTAAATCCACAAGCGGTTTTGGATAGTCCAGTTCACGGTCAGGGTTTTTGGCGTAGGGTTCATGAATGCTTTTGGCATCCAGATGCGCCAGTTCAGGCACCCACTGACGGATATAATCCCCATTCGGGTCGAACTTCTGTGACTGGCTGACCGGATTGAAAATCCGGAAATAAGGCACCGCATCCATACCCGTCGAAGCACACCATTGCCATCCGCCATTATTGGCTGCCAGATCACCATCAATCAGCTGCTGCATGAACCAGCTTTCTCCCAAACGCCAATCGATCAGCAGGTTTTTGCACAGGAACATTGCGGTAATCATGCGCACCCGATTATGCATCCAGCCGGTGGCCAGTAGCTGCCGCATCCCGGCATCTACAATCGGGATCCCGGTTTGGCCCTGTTGCCAGGCTGCCAAATCTTCAGGTGCATGCCGCCACTGGATTTTATCGGTATTTTCTTTAAACGGGCGATGTCTGGAAACGCGGGGAAAATCGAACAGGGTATGCTGATAAAACTCACGCCACAGCAGTTCATCCAGCCAGGTTTGTTGACCGAGATCATCGATCTGGAAATAGCCATGATGTTGTTTAAACAGCGCCTGAATGCACTGGCGGATCGAGAGAATGCCGATATTTAAATAAGGCGAGAGTTGACTGGTGCCATTAAGCGCTGGAATATCACGATCTGTTTGATAGCTGCTTAAGCGGTCTTCGATAAAATCATCCAGCATCTGTAGGGCATGAGTTTCATCTACGGGCCAAAGTTTTTCAGAATTTTCTATTGAATAGCGACCCGCAAACTTTTCCAGATCAAAATGTGTCAGCTCTGCAGGCAATTCGAGCAAGTCCTGAGACGCAATCACAGGATAAGCAGAAGGCACATCGAGAATCAGCCGCTCATAGCATTTTTTCTTAAAGGCACTATAGACTTGATAGGGTTGATTGGACTGATTGCGGATACTCGCCAATGGAAAGAGGGTGCGATCATGATACAGCTCGACCCGAATCTGCTGCTGTTCTAGTCGTTGCTGAACCTTGAAATCACGCTGTAGTTCATTGACCCCAACTTCAATATGTGCATGCACGCTATCAATCTGCAAGTTTTGGCAGAGTGCTAACATCTCATCAGCAAGATTACGCCACAAGCCGACTTCTCGCACAATTAAAGGAATATTCAGTTGTTCTAGTTGCTGTTTGAAAACCTGTAGCCGTCGCAGATAAAAATCGATTTTGATCGGCGCATCTTGATGTAACTGCCATTGCTCAGGAGAAAGCACCACCAAAGCCACACAGGGGCCTTGTTGAGTGGCATGCCACAAAGCGGCATGGTCTTGAATTCGAAGGTCTTGGCGAAACCAGATCAGATGCATGGTACTTTCTTAAATCAGGGAGTTAGCCTGCATTTTAGGCAATCTGCTACCGATGGAATAGTATTAAAATATTAATATGATAGGAGACTGATTTTTGCACGTACCAGTCTCTTTATACCATTAAGCTTTGGCTTGATAAATATTTTCCAGAGTATCCACCAAAGTACGGGTCATCTGGTCAATTTCATAATTCACTGTATCGCCCACCTGGATGTGCTTCCAGGTGGTCAGACGCAAGGTTTCTGGAATCAGGTCAATCGAAATTTCACTGTGGGCACGATCGACACGGTTCACGGTCAGGCTGCAGCCATTTAGCCCGATAAAGCCTTTTAGGAAGAAGTACTTGATATTGCCCTCTGGAATCTGTAAATCGATATGCAGGGTTTCACCGCGAGCTTCAATCTGGATGACCTTAGCCCTGCCTTCAATATGGCCATACAGATTATGTCCACCGTTTTCTGCACCGACTTTGGCAGAGCGTTCAATATTCACTTCATCACCAATTTTTAAGGCTTTCAAGGTGGTAAGCGCCAAGGTGACATTGGAAATATCAAAATGAATCTGTTTCTGCGCCCGGTCAATCGTGCTCACCGTGAGACAGACACCATTTACTGCCACACTGGCGCCAATAAACACATCTGCAAAAAAGCCGTGCTGATCACTGACCAACAGGGTAATAAAACCATCGCCTTTGCGAATCTCGATGACCTGTTCCAGGCCTTGGACAATACCGGTATACATAGTTAAAACGTCTATTCTTGCAATTGCATCCCATTGTAGGCAGGAAAGCTAAATCCGGCTAGCGCTTTACTGGACTGCTTGGTTTCTGTCCGGATAAAAAAACCCTCAAGCCGAGCCTTGAGGGGAAAATTTGCAATGTGCCGTCATTATTATAATATTTGGGCATAAGCACCACTTAGATTTAAGCGGATTTAGCCTGCACAACCTGCTGTTGTTGTACTTCTAGCTCACGCACCAATGGCAACACCTTTTCTCCAAAATATTCGACTTCTTCAATACAGTGCAAGAAACCGGAAAGCACCAGATCGACTCCAATATTTTTTAAAACTACAATACGTTCAGCAATTTGCTGCGGTGTGCCAATTAAATTGGTCTTGAAACCGTCGTTATACTGGACTAAATCTTCAAAACTTGATTTTGCCCAGTTGCCTTCGCCTTCAGTTGTCGAGGCACCGGCTTCACGTGTCGCTTCAGCAAAATTTTTCACTGCTTTGATATTGGCCTTATCAATAATTTCCTGTAACACCGCTTTGGCTTGTTCTTCAGTATCACGTGCGATGATAAAGGCATTGACCCCAATTTTTACAGTGTGATTATTGGCCCGGGCTTTTTCGCGAATATCATCAATCTGTTTTTTCAGCTCTTCAGGGGTGTTGCCATTGGTGAAATACCAGTCTGAAACACGTGAAGCCATATCGCGCGCCGCACGTGAACTGCCACCCTGAAAAATCTCGACCGGTTTATCCGGGAGCGGTTGTGGGCGTAAGGTATAGTCTTTAAATTGATAGAACTTGCCATCAAAATTAAAGTGATCCGTATTCCAGATTCCGCGCAAACTGCGAATAAACTCTTCTGAACGGGCATAACGCTGGTCATGCTCTGGCCATGCTTCGCCAATCGCATCAAATTCGCCACGGAACCAGCCACTGACCACGTTAATCGCAATCCGGCCATTGCTGAGCTGGTTAATGCTGGCCAATTGTTTTGCCGCAAGCGCAGGTTTCCACGGCCCGGGTAAAATTGCTGCAATTAACTTGATCTTGCTGGTTTGTGCGAGCAAGGCATGACTGAAGCTGACAGATTCATGCTGGTTTTCTGCACCATAGCTTGACGCAAAACGAATCTGGGTCAGACCATATTCAAAACCGCTTTTTTCTGCTGCTTGTGCCAGACGCACGTTATATTCATAGCTCCAGTCGGTACGCTGTTCGATGGTACTGACGACAAAACCGCCACTGACATTCGGAACCCAATACGCAAATTTGATGTCTTGCTGTATTTGCTGTTGTGACATATTTCAACCCTCGAAGTGAAAATCGCTGATCAAGCAACTTGCGTTTGCGCTGATTTTTTACTGTGCAAGCGGGATTCTGCTGCATCCAGACTTGGTACAGCCGCAGAGGGCAAGACTTCTTCTTGTTCGATTTGTTTATTGATGCTCAAGTTCTGGTTGGCCTGTTGGGTTTTTGCTTTAACGACTTCGGCACGTTGTCCTTTGGCCGGTGTCCATTCCAGAATAGGCAGGGCACGTGCTACTGCCAGGGTAATACGATCGCGGAGCAATTCACTGTGAATGGTATATTCAGGAGTGAAATCACGATCAGTCGCATACACGCCAATCGGTAAAGTCTGAGCCTGGAAGAAGCTGAATAATGGACGTAATTGATGTTCGAGCACCAGCGCATGTCGGTCACTACCACCTGAAGCTGCTAAAAGTACCGGTACATCGACCAGTGCAGTCTGCTCGACAAAATCAAAGAAATGTTTAAACAAGCCGGTAAATGAAGCGCGATATACGGGTGTACCAACAATCAGCGCATCTGCAGCTTCGACTGCGGCCAGATCATCCTGAACACGCTGCGGTAATTGATTACGATAAATCGCACCACCCAGGAGCGAACCAATTTCACTAAATTTAATAAAATGTACATGAATTGGTGTCGCTTCACCCAGTTCATCAATAATGGCCTGAACCAAGGCTTCTGTTTTAGACGGATGATTTAAACCACCCGATACGGCAACAATATTTAAGGGTTTTTGCGCATTAAAATTAGACATGTTTAGAACCTGAAAAATAGGAGTAATCTCGGAATGTCCTTATTAATCCCGATTCAGTGCCGGGCTGTAAAATAACGAAAAGCTGAAAAGTTATCTGATTTTTCGATATATGAAAAAAGCCTGGTTTATAAGCATTAATTTTAATATAAGTTTTTGATATGTAGATTTATATTGAATATAGCTAAGCTTTTTAATTTAGGAATACGTTATATATAAAAAAGTGATGAGAATTAAATAATTATTGAAATACCGCGAAAAATGGTGATTTTGAAGAAAAACTGCATATTATTTTAAAAATTGTAGAGTCTTGCATATCCTTAACCGGGTTGTGTGGTTAGAATAGGGTCTACCGTGCCAAGATCTCTCTCACGTTGCCTATGAATATTTTAATCGTTGATGATCATCCACTATTTCGTCATGCCTTGATTCAGGCTGTACGTTATAGCCTGCCACAAGCCCAGATTCATGAAACTGCGGCAGTCAATGAATTTTATGAACGTCTAGAAAATGGCCCCGAGCCTGATCTTGTGCTGCTGGATTTAAATTTGCCAGGCGCATCAGGTTTTTCTGCCTTGGTACACGTCCGCGCGCAATATCCGTCGCTGCCGATCATTGTCGTGTCTGCGCATGAAGAAGTCAGTATTATCCAGCGTGCCATTGCGCATGGTGCCATGGGCTATATTCCAAAATCTGCCCATCCAAGCCATATTGGTGAAGCGATTCGCGAAGTGCTGGAAGGTGAGATCTGGTTACCGCCAAATCTGCCAGCCAATATGAACTTTGACCCGCGTGCTGCCGATGAAACGGCTTTGGCGGAACGGATCCAGTCTTTGACCCCACAACAGTTCCGAGTATTGATGATGGTGGCCGAAGGCTTGCTGAATAAGCAGATTGCTTATGAACTGGACGTGTCAGAAGCGACCATTAAAGCGCATGTGACTGCAATTTTCCGTAAGCTTGGCGTACAAAACCGGACACAAGCGGTATTGGCCATTAATGCACTGAATATTGAAGACCGGAAAATGTAAGTTCTGTATATCCGCATGGAAAAAGGCCTCCTTGGAGGTCTTTTTTTATCTGAATAATTCAGTGAAAAAGCATGCATATATTAAGCAATATAATCCTGCTTGCGGGTGAAATCATCGCAGAATAATGGATTTAAGGCACATTGCAATTCATCGATCTGATCTTCGGTGACATAACCCTTGGATTTCAGATACTCTGCCACGCGATCATCTCGCAGGCTCAGGAAAGTCGCATCATAAACACCCAGATCGACAAAGAGTGCAGCCGTTTCCAGACTGTTAAAACGGTCCAGATAGACTTCATTGTCATACATCAGGAAGATATGATCATCGCGCGTGTTCGGATCGACATGTAAACGCTGCGCTAGCTCATGCGGGCAGGTTTTAATAAATAGTAAATCAGACAGCTCGTCAAACTGGCTGGTATCCAGACAGTTATCTTCGTTTTTGACTTTACCCAGCCAGGCCTTAAACACCAGGACGGCACCACCACGCAGCAACATGCTCCAGATCTGATGACGAGTTTGCGCCGGC
Organism: Acinetobacter sp. YH12151; assembly: GCF_013418355.1. Taxonomy (NCBI): domain Bacteria; kingdom Pseudomonadati; phylum Pseudomonadota; class Gammaproteobacteria; order Moraxellales; family Moraxellaceae; genus Acinetobacter; species Acinetobacter sp. YH12151. The sequence goes on from NZ_VPCG01000010.1 coordinate 81,004, forward strand.
AGATCCGCTGTTTCAGCTTCTAAAGACTGAAGCAGTTTGTCTTCCTGCTCGGCAATCCGTTCAAACAGACCCAGTCCTTGCGGCTTGTAAGCATAAGGTTCAAAGACATCAAAATGTAATTCATCAAAAACTTGCAGTGCCAGCGGGACTGCACTCTGATACAGCGTTTCCAGCGCCTGATACTGGGCATCATTCAGCTTGCTGTATTTAAAGATCTGTGCCCAGTCAATGCTTGGCAATAAGGCATTGGCGCCATATTGACGGTGGAACTGCTGGGCCTGATTCAGGCCATGGTTTTGATCTATGTTCATGTGAAGAACTCCGATATGCAGAAAGATCAGCTACCCAAACAATCAAGGCATGTATGAGATGGAAACTGATCGTTTCTTATTCCTCTATTTTTAGAGCCAAGCATAGCTGATAAAAAATACGACTAAAGTTATAGTGCTGGAAAATTACCCTTTAATTATGAGTTAAAACAAATAGATAATTAATTGTAAATAAGTGTACTGCTGTACAGGTACAGATTGGTCATTTTTTGCCATGGTGAATTAGAAAATGAACATTTTGGTCAATTTATTCGGCTGTATTTTCGGCATATTTGCTGCTTTTAGCACATTAGAATAAATTTTATGCAAGCTAGGTGATTTTCTGTGGCAGTTGAGTATAAAAAATGCCCATTTTAAGCTTTAAAATGGGCATTCATGAATGCAATACAATCTTAGGAATCAGAAATTTTCAGTCCGGATAACCATGATCGTAAGGATGCAGGTTTCAGTGGTTTTTTCAGCAATACAATATTCAGCTCTTTCAGGCGCTGTGGCAATTCCGGATCGGAATCGGCAGTAATCAGCGCCACCGGAACATCATTGCGGCGCTGTTCCAGAATAAAGTCTAAACCGATCTTGTTCTGATTGAGATGCTGATCGACCAGCCAGACCTGAATATTTTCCTGCTGAATCAGCCTCAATGCCTGCTCTGGTTCGGTGGCTTTAAAGACTTGATAACCCCATTTGCTCAACAAGGTCGCCATCCCTTCCAGAATGGTTTCATCATTATCCAGACACAGGATTTTAAACGCCTTGGTTTTTAGTGGTACGGCCTGAACAGGTGCAGCGACGACTTTGGGTGCTGCAATGACAGGCACTTCAATCATAAAACAGGAGCCTTTGCCCAGCGCCGAATACACATGCACAGGATAATCCAGCATGCTGGTCATGCGTTGTACGATGGCCAGACCCAGTCCAAGGCCCTGTTCACCCCATGGAGAGGTATGGCCGCAACGTTCAAACTCCTGAAACAGCTTGATACGTTGTTCTTCGGCAATCCCCGGTCCGGTATCCCAGACGCCAATGCGGATATGATTCGGTTTGGTACTGGAGCGTAAGACCCCGACCATCACTTTACCTTTGGCGGTATAACGCAGCGCATTACTGACAAAGTTCTGGATAATCCGGCGAATCCACTGTGGATCGGTATCAATCCAGAACTGCGCATCATGTACACTGAATTGAATGCCACGTTGTGCCGCAATGGATTTAAACTGCAGTTCCAGATCACTGAGCAGGTCATGTAGCGGATAGGCCTGACGTTTCGGCTGAATGGTACCGCCTTCCAGTCGGGCAATATCCAGTAGCGCAGACAGCATGCTTTCTGCACCATGCAGGGCACGATCTAGTTGCTGCAAGGTCTTGCGGTCTTCGTCATTTTGCACGCTTTGTTCCAAGGCAGTACTGAACAGACGCGCCGCATGCATCGGCTGCAACAGGTCATGACTGGCGGCGGCAATAAAGCGGCTTTTCGACATATTGGCTTTGTCGGCCTGTTCACGCGCCAGTTGCTGTTCGGACAAGGCATCTGCCAGCTGTTGGGTACGATCCTGAACCCGGGCTTCCAAGACGGCTTCATTTTCACGGAAGGCAGTAATATCGGCAAAAGTCGTAACGAAACCACCCCCTTCGATCGGATTACCACGCATCTGAATGACCCGGCCATCTTTACGAATCCGTTCAAATTCATGGGCACTGCCGACCTGCATCCAGTGAATACGCTTGCGGACATGTTCTTCGACCGAACCCGGCCCACATTCACCACGTTCGGCGTTATAACGGATCAGATCTGCGATTGGACAGCCGACATAGACAATATCGGTCGGATAATCGAACAGTTTCAGATACTGATTATTCCAGGCCACCAGACACATGTTTTCATCGACTACGCTGACCCCTTGGGTCATGTGATCAATCATGGTCATGATCAGATTCTGGTTAAAACGTTGCCATTGCGAGGCCTGATCGAGAATGTTGGCGACCTGACCCAAGGCCAGGCCATTATTGACCATGGCCGTGGTCAGCAGGGTACGTGCCGAAGCTGCCCCGATGGTACCGGCCAGATATTGTTCGGTAAAACGCCACCACATGCCATTGGCGCTGCTATTTTCATTCAGTTCGACACTGTTTTGGGTACAAAATTGCTGAAAAGCGCGGGTAGTGGGCCCTTCACCGGTAATGCGCTTGGCCAGGGTAATCAGATCGCCGACTTTTAAACGCGCCACATCCTGATGCGAATAACTGACTTCAGTTGAGGGACTCTGCGATGGCAGTGGCTTGGTTTCATAATAGAAGAAACTTTCAGCCTGAATCTGTTCGGCAATACTCGGACGGAAAATCCGCGAGATCCAAATATATAGGATTGTATTCAGGCCCAGTGCCCAGACCACCCCATGCGTCAGCGGATCAAACGATTCGAAACCGATCAGCGCTTCAGGACGTAACCAGTTCCAGCCAAAAGGGCCGTTAGTGAGCAGACTTTGGCTAAAGCGGTGATAGGCTTCTGGCAGGCTGCGCAGAATGGTGGGAAACAGCAGGGTATAGGACCACAAGGCAAAACCGGTCAACAGACCCGCATATACGCCCTGCTTACTACCACCGCGCCAGTACAGGCCACCGATCAGGGCAGGGGCGAATTGTGCTACCGCACTAAAGGCCAACAGGCCAAAAACAGAAAGCTGATCAATATCATTAAAGAAGTTGAAGAACAGGAAGCCCATTAACATCACGCCCAGAATACAGATCCGGCGGGTAAATTTCAGTACCAGTGGCAAGCGTTTATCATGTCGGGAAATCAGTTTCAAACGCCATAGCGCTGGCATAATCAGATCATTACTGAGCATGATGGAAAGTGCCACAGAAGACACCAGCAGCATCCCGGTAGATGCGGAAAAGCCGCCCAAGAATGCCAATAAAGTGAGCCAGTCCTGATTATAGCTGAGGGGTAAGGACAGGACCGCCACATCTGGAATTGCCAGATATTGCGGCGCCGCATGCAATGCCCAGCTGGCAATCGGAATAATCGCCAGCGTGGTCAGAATCAGATAAACCGCAAACCAGCGCCGTGCACCGCGGATATGTTTTTCATCACGCAGCTCCACCACTGCCACATGGAACTGGCGTGGCAGGCAGATAACTGCCAGGGCTGCCAGCAAGGTCTGAACCCAGAAACTTTGCGGAACCCCAAACAGCTGGACATCACGGAAGGTGGTACTGATATCTGTGCTGATCTGTGCCATATTTCCTGGTGCTTCAAACATAAAGAAACAGGCGACTGCCAGCAGGGCAAAGAGCTTGACAAAGGATTCAAAGGCCACGGCCAGCATCAGACCGCCATGCTGTTCAGTATTGGCAATCTGCCGGGTGCCAAAGATCATCGCCAGAATGGCCAGTACACCGGTCAAAAACAGCACCCCATTGGTGGTGTTGGCAATTCCGGCAGATGGTTCCAGAATGACTGCGGCACTCAGGGCAATGGCGCGTAGCTGTAAAGCCAGATAAGGCACAATCGCGACCACTGCCAGAATGGTGACCAGCGATGCCAGCGGGCCACTTTTACCATAGCGCGCCGCGACAAAGTCCGCGATTGAGGAAATCGCATGATGCTGTCGTACCCGTCCTAATCGGCGCCAGATATCATAACCGACGGCAACGAATAACAGCGGGCCAAGATAGATCGGCAGGAAAATAATGCCTTCCCGTACCGCAGCGCCGGTAGCGCCATAAAAGGTCCAGGATGAACAGTACACCCCTAAAGTTAAACTAAACAATAGCATGCGCCCACGGGTACTCAGCCGGCTGGCATGTTTTTCCCCGTAAAAAGCGCAGATAAAGAGCAATGCGATATAGAGGGCAAGTACCCCTATGATGAGCCAACTGTTCATATAGCCTGATGTGTGCTGAGCATGCCGCTATGATAGCGCATCATGAACGCTGCAGTTTAAATTGGTCATTTTTTAACGACCAAAGTCTAAATTACAAGAACATATGATTCTTGTTAAGTTGTAATAGTGATAATTCGAATTAAAAAATAGGCAGCCCAAGGTTGGGCTTCAGGAGAGTAATTATGGATGAGGTACAAGTAGATCGCATTCTACAAAATCCAAAATTCAAAGAAATGGTTGCCAAGAAAAGTCGTCTTAGCTGGACGCTTACGGCAATCATGTTATTCGTTTATGTCGGCTTCATGCTTTTGGTCGGCTATAACAAAGAGTTTCTATTGTCTTCACTTTCAGGTGGTGTGACCACGTGGGGTATTCCACTCGGTCTGGGCATCATTGTTTTGTCGTTTCTCTTGTGTGGTGTGTATTCCTACATTGCCAATAACAAACTGGATCAATTGACCGAAGAAGCAATCCGTGAAGTTGAAGCAATCGCTCATGAAAAAGGACCACGTTAAGATGAAATGGAATTCTCTTATTGCCCTGGCGACCACCCTTATGGCTTCAGGTATGGCTTTCGCTGGTCCTGACTTGGGTGCAGCAGAACAGCAACCAACCAACTGGCCTGCAATTATCATGTTTGTGATTTTCGTAGGTGCAACACTGTTCATTACCAAATGGGCAGCGAAACAAACCACCAGCACCAAAGACTTCTATACGGCCGGTGGCGGTATTTCCGGTTTTCAGAATGGCCTGGCGATTGCCGGTGACTATATGTCAGCAGCTTCTTTCCTGGGTATTTCCGCGATGGTGTTCCTGTCAGGCTTTGATGGCTTGCTGTATTCACTGGGCTTTATGGTCGGTTGGCCGATCGTATTGTTCCTGGTGGCAGAACGTCTGCGTAACCTGGGTAAATACAACCTGTCAGACGTAGTGTCTTTCCGTTTACAGGAAAAACCGGTACGTACCTTGGCTGCTTTAAGCTCGCTGGTTGTGGTGGCGTTCTATCTGATTGCACAGATGGTGGGTGCAGGTCAGCTGATCAAACTTCTATTCGGTCTGAACTATAATATTGCAGTCGTGATCGTTGGCTTGTTGATGATGGCCTACGTGATGTTCGGCGGTATGTTGGCAACCACTTGGGTACAGATCATCAAGGCGGTGATGTTGCTGTCTGGTGCAACCTTTATGGCATTCATGGTCATGAAAGGTGTGGGCTTCAGCTTTACCAACATGTTTGAACAGGCGATTGGTGTCTACTCAAAAGTACATGACTTGAGCCTGACAGATGCGACCAAAATCATGGGTCCGGGTAGTCTGGCGTCTAATCCGATTGATGCGATTTCTTTAGGTCTGGCATTGATGTTTGGTACAGCAGGTCTTCCACATATTTTAATGCGTTTCTTCACGGTAAAAGATGCTAAAGAAGCGCGTAAATCAGTCGTAGTTGCGACAGGTTTTATTGGTTATTTCTACCTGCTCACCTTCATCATTGGTTTCGGTGCGATTCTGTATGTATCGAACAACCCGCAATTCCTTGATGTTGCGAAAATGGCATTGACTGGCAAGCTGGAGCTGGTTGGTGGTAATAACATGGCTGCGGTGCACCTGTCTGATGCAGTGGGCGGCGACCTGTTCATGGGCTTTATTTCTGCAGTCGCATTTGCCACGATTCTTGCAGTCGTTGCTGGTTTGACCCTGTCAGGTGCTTCAGCAATTTCGCATGACTTGTATGCCAACGTTTTGAAGAAAGGCCAAACCACGCCTGAATCTGAACTACGTATGTCTAAGATTGCGACTTTAGGTCTTGCGATCTTCGCGATGATTCTCGGGATTCTGTTCGAGAAACAAAACGTAGCCTTCATGGTCGGTCTGGCGTTCTCGGTTGCAGCATGTGCCAACTTCCCGGTACTGGTATTGTCTATGTTCTGGAAAGGCTTGACGACACGTGGTGCAGTGATTGGTGGTGTTGCAGGTCTGGTAACCGCAGTAACCTTGATTGTGCTGTCTAAAGCAGTATGGGTCGATACTTTGGGTATTTCTGATACACCAGTGAACCCGTTCAATGGTCCTGCAATCTTCGCGATGCCATTGTCATTCTTCTGCTGCTGGTTATTCTCTGTGACAGATAATTCAGCACAGGCTCAAGCAGAACGCAAAGCCTTTGATGCTCAGTTTGTACGTTCACAAACCGGTATCGGTATCTCAGGAGCATCAGATCACTAAGATTTGATATCCTGCAAAAAAAGTCCCGTAAGGGACTTTTTTTATGCCCTTATGCTCCAAATTTTTTAGAGCAAGCGCCGTACTGAATTTGGGTGCGCTAGATTTTACTTTGATTTTTTCAATCTTTGCATATAAATCGTACAGCTATATACTGCTTTAATCATGCTATGTTAAGCCTGATAAAATAACAATACATGCGTGCATGACTAGACAAACAAGAAGGGCAGTATGAAGCAATCTTTGCAGCAGTTCTGGCACAGTTTTACCCATCTGCCCTCAGCATGGCTGCTTTGTTTACAATTGCTGATTTTGATCTTGTCCATGTTGAGTTATGAAAACCTGCCCTATCGGGCAATCACCTGGATGCTCGGTGTCCTGGTGTTACTGGTCATTGCCAAGGTCATTCGCCAGACGCCGATGTTTACCATTTTAGGACTCAGCTTTGTGGCCGGCGCAATTCTATTTTCTTCACTGATTGTTTTGGGCCTGCGCTATACCTGGGTCTATGTGACGGCGAATCTGTTTGAAGCCAGTGCATATTTTAGTGCTGCTTATGGCCTGTTGCGTTATATGTTTCATGACCGCTATCTTACCAAAGATGAACTCTTTGCAGCTGGAGCGGTATTTACCTTACTGGCCTGGGGCTTTGCTTTTCTTTATAGTGTCTGCCAGTTATGGGTGCCTTATAGCTTTTCAGATCCTGACTTGCAAGCCCATCAGCCTTGGCTAGATTTGATCTTTCTCAGCTTTAGTGTCCAGTCCGCCACGGGCTTGTCGGATGTGATGCCGGTCAGTCCGCTGGCACGGATGCTGGCAATTATCCAGATGTTTGTCGGGGTGATGTATCTGGCGCTGATTGTATCCCGCTTAATTGCCTTGCAATATATCGCACGTCTACCTCATAAAAAGAACGTGAAAAATAGAGAAAACCCGCCTGAGTAATGAAGTTCATCCTTTTATTGTATTGGTTACAGTAACTTAACGGCTTTATTTTGTGTAACATCCTAAAATAGCAGGAGATCTAGCTTCCATAGACTGAATCTGTCTGATCATTTTGACCTTACCAATAATTATTTGACGCTGTTTGTCGATCCAATTTTTAAAAAATGGAGGAGGTATGCCTTCCACAAAACCATCCTGGTTTGCCAATATCAATCCAAATGTTTTTATTAGTACTGTCGCCATTATTGCGATATTTTTAGCGTTGGTCGTATTTGCACCCGATGCTTTTTCAGTTTTCACCCAGCAACTGAACCAGTGGATTACCACCTCCTTTAGCTGGTTCTATGTATTGTCGGTGGCGATATTTCTCATCCTTCTGGTTTATATTGCCCTGTCAGACATGGGTAAAATCAAACTGGGGCCTGATCATAGTCAGCCTAAATATAGCAGTACCTCCTGGTTTGCGATGTTATTCACTGCAGGCATGGGCATCGGACTAATGTTCTTTGGTGTGGCCGAGCCAGTAATGCATTATGTCACGCCACCTGCCGGCGAGCCAGAAACGGTAATGGCTGCACAGCAATCCATGCGAGTGACATTCTTTCACTGGGGGCTGCATGCCTGGGCCATTTATACGCTCGTCGGTTTGTCGCTGGCGTATTTTGCTTATCGGCATCAACTCCCCTTAAAAATTCGCTCAGCCTTGTATCCGCTGATTGGCAAAAAAATCTATGGCCCGATTGGGGATGGGGTCGATACCTTTGCCACCATTGGTACAGTCTTTGGCGTAGCCACGACTTTAGGTTTTGGCGTGACCCAGATTAACTCGGGTTTGAACTATTTGTTTGGCATTGAACAGGCACCCAGTACTCAGGTCATTTTGATTATTGTGGTCAGTGCCATGGCGGCGACTTCCGTATTTTTTGGATTAGACAAAGGAATTAAACGTTTATCTGAACTAAATTTGGTACTTGCACTGCTGTTGCTGATTTTTGTTTTTGTGGCAGGTCCGAGTATTTATCTGTTACAGACGACTATTCAGAATGCCGGCCAGTATGTTTCAAATCTGTTCAGTATGACCTTTAATCTGTATGCCTATCAGCCAAGTGGCTGGATTGGGGGCTGGACCATCATGTACTGGGCCTGGTGGATTTCCTGGTCGCCATTTGTCGGGATGTTTATTGCCCGGGTCTCGGAAGGGCGCAGTATTCGTGAATTTATCGTGGGTGTATTGCTGATCCCGACTGGATTTACCCTGATCTGGATGGGCTTTATGGGCAATGCTGCGCTGTATAGCATTATGCATGAAGCCAATACCAGCTTGCTAGAAGCAGTTCAACGTGATTCCTCTGTGGCTCTATTCGAATTTTTAGCTAATCTGCCTTTCAGCTCAGTGACCAGTATCATTGCGACTTTACTGGTGATGCTGTTCTTTGTGACTTCTGCCGATTCAGGAGCATTGGTGACTGATTATCTGACAGCAAAAAGTGAAAATTCACCGACCTGGCAGCGTCTGTTCTGGACCGTACTCATGGCTTTACTGGCTATCATCCTTTTACTGGCAGGAGGCTTAGAGGCTTTGCAATCGGCCACGATCATGAGTGCTTTGCCATTTACCTTCATTATGCTGCTGATGTGCTGGGGATTAATCAAAGCCTTACATCTGGATGTCACCAAAATGCATGCGCTGCAAGCCGCACGGATTACCCCGCGTGCGATCCAGAATCCGCGCAGCTGGCAACAGCGATTAGGCCTGATTATGCATTATCCGCACACTCAGGAAGAGGTGCAGCAGTATATTCAAAATACAGTGAATAAGGCATTTCTCAGCTTTCAGAGTGAATTGAAACGGCGCCGATTACACGTGACGATTAGTCCGCTAGAAGACGGTATACAGCTCCGTGTTGATCATCAGGATGAAATTAATTTTATCTATCAGGTCAATGCGACCCAGACTTTAAGTCCAAGCTTTATGTCGGAGCCGGAGTGTGCAGGAGCAGACTCCTATCAGGCGGAAGTATTCTTGAGAGAAGGCGGGCAGAGTTATGACGTGATGGAATGGACGCAGGAAGATCTGCTCCAGGATATTATTGATCAATATGAGCGACATTTGCACTTTTTAAGTCTGGTGCGTACACCGGAATAAGCGTATCTAAATCTGAAAATCAAGCAATAATAAAAAAGGACGCATCAAGCGTCCTTTTTTCTATTCAGCATCTAATTGAAAATTAGAAACGGAATTTAGCATTTACGCCAACAGTTTGTGTGTCACGTACTTGTGCATTTTGCGCAAGATTTGCTTCGTAGTTAGCATTTACATAAGTTGCGCCAACTGCAACAGCAGGAGTGATGAAGTAGTTTACGTTCGCACCCCAAGCTTTGTCTGGAGAACCAGCATAGCTAGATTCCATATAAGATGCGCCAACGCTTAACTGTGGGTTAAGGAAAAGCGTAGTACCTAGGTTGTAGGCAGTGTCTTCACCATAAACCAAGCCACTTTCAAAACCAATTGACATGTTAGTACCGTCAATCGCGCCTACATATTTAGTGCGGGCAGTGATTGCGTCTTGGTCTTCATCAATTGTTTCAGATTCTAAGCCAGCTTTAACAACACCATTAGAAAGAATGTTGAATGCATCATAAGAAGTTTGGTCAGCAACGCTGGTATAACCCACAGCCACCAAGAAGTTAGGAGCAACTAAAGCACCTAGTTCTAATGCATAGCGGTCGCCATTGCCGTCTGCTTTACCCGCTTTGTTATCCGCGATGGTATGGCTATAAGAAGCGCTTGCATAAACAGGCACAACTTTAGTTGGGATATAAGTTTCACCTTTCACGCCGTAAGTATGATTTACAGTACGTGAACGTCCAGCTTCTTCTTGACCATTTTCGCCATAGCTATACGCTAGAGCAACATTAGATGCTTGGTTTAGGAAAGCAGCTTCAGCTAAAGGACCTTTAGAAGCATCTACATCTTTAAAGTAATAAGTACCTTGAACAGCGCCAGTGAAGTCTTTGTCATTTGCAGTGTTATCGATGTACTCTGACTGACCTTGAACTTCGAATTGAGGTGGTGTTTCAAAAAGTATGCTGAAACAAAGCAGGTTGAATTTTGATAAAATAGAGAAATGCGAATAACTCTAGAAATCAAATGTCCAACCTGCCTCAGTGACAGTATAAAGAAAAATGGCATCAA